>CAYOHQ010000263.1:0-4959 GCA_964403805.1 uncultured Thioalkalispiraceae bacterium
CGAAAAGGCCTGGAGACAAGTTAAAAAATTACATTAACTTTTCCACGTCTAAACATTTATCTTTAAATTTTTCAAGTGGTATTGGGTGGCTTAAATTATATCCTTGAACATAGTCAACACCAATTTTTCTTAACAAATCAACAATTTGTTCAGTTTCAACAAACTCGGCAATAGTTTGAATTCCCATAACATGGCCAATTTGGTTTATTGATTCAACAAATGCAAGATCCATTGGGTCTTCGATAATGTCACGAATAAACCCGCCATCTATTTTTAAGTAATCAACTGGTAAATTTTTAAGATAAGCAAATGAGCTTAGGCCACTCCCAAAATCATCTAATGCAAATTTACATCCTATATTTTTTAATGATGATATAAATGCCATTGCTCTTGCTAAATTAATAATCGCAGCAGTTTCAGTAATTTCAAAACACAATTGATTCGGTGAGATACCGTTAATTTTTATTTCGGATGTTATAAAATCAAGAAAGTTATCGTCACTTAATGATTGGGCTGATATATTGATGGCAATAATGCCGATATTATCTTTATTAATTGTTTTGAAATATTTTAAGGTGTTCGATACAACCCAGCGATCAATCGTAGTCATTAAATCATAACGTTCTGCGGCAGGAATAAAAGCCATTGGTGGTATGATTTTTCCATCATCATTGATCATTCTTATTAGTATTTCGATATGTAATAAGTTATTTTCATTGTGTAGTGATTCAATTGTTTGAAAATACAGTATGAATTTATCATTTTCCAGAGCATGGTTGATTCTATGAACCCATTGCATTTCACCTTGTCGTTTAATTAATGTGTCATCATTATATTCGTAAACATGAAATCGGTTTCTACCTTCATCTTTAGCGACATAACAGGAAGTATCAGCAGCACTTAAAATGTGATATAAATTACCACTATGCTTGTTTATTCTAACAATACCAACACTAAGGCCAATATTGAATGATTTATCATCCCAAACAAATCGAATATCATTAATAGCATTTTTAGTTTTATTAACTATAATTTTTGCTTTTTCAAGATTACAGTTTCGTAGTAAAATACCAAATTCATCTCCACCCAGTCGAGCAATCAAATCACTTTCTCGTATTGCGCCGCGCAGTGTTACAGCGATTAATTTTAATAATTCATCACCGGCAATATGGCCGCAGGTATCATTAACTACCTTAAATTGATCTAAATCCAGGTAACATAAAATATGTTGTTCATCATCGTTGGTTGCGGTATTAATTGCACTCTCAAGTCGTTTTTCAAACTCTCGTCGGTTAATTAAGCTGGTTAAAGAATCATGAGTAGCTTGATAATTTAATTGGTTAGATAGTGCGCGCATCTCGGTAACATCTCTAAAAACTAAAACAGAACCACTAATTCTATTATTGGGATCAAATATAGGAGAGGCGGTATACTCAATTGCGAACTCATTGCCATCATCGCGCATTAATAAGCTATGAGAATCAGATAAAATAATTTCAGATTTCTTAAGCGATAGGAGAACCGGATTTTCAATTTGTTTGTGATCGCTGTCTCTGATGAATCGACAAACTTGTTGTATTGGCATATTTTTTGAATCTGATAGCTTCCACCCAGTTAAATTTTCTGCAACACTATTTAGTGATTCTACATGTCCATTTAAGTCTGTCGTGATAACACCGTCACCAATTGAATGAAGCGTAACTATTGCACGTTCTTTTTCCTTGTTTAAATTTCTTTCAGAAATAACCGTACGACGAATTAGAAAAATAGCAACTAATAAAGCAATAATTATAATTGATGTTGCAAGCGATAATATTTTGTTCCGAGTTGCAATAAAACCGTGTTTAGCGTCTTTCACAAATATATCGTCCGAGTGTTCCTGGATTGTTTGTAATTTAGTTAATATATTAAAAACGTCATTCTGTTTTGGTATCGCTTGATGAAGTAATAAATCATGAGCTTGTTTCATGTCCTCCATAATTGCAAGCTCGCTAATTGCACGTTGTAGTGGAACTACGTATTTCGTTGTTAATGTCGCTTGTTCTTTTAATAATTCAAGTTCGTTTTCATTTAAGTCCATTTTCATTAATTTGATTCGAGCAGCACTAAACTGCCCACCATTTTCATTAAATTCAACAAAAGCTTCTTCCCGAACGAATGAATCTGTTTCTATTACCATATGCATTAATGCGACTGTTCTGTCACGTGCAGCGGTACGCATTCGATTAACGAGCTGAGTTTTTATATTATTATTGTTTACGATAACATCAATATTATTGATTTCATGCTGCATCCGGTTTAATGCGGTATTCGTTAAAATAGCCATTAATACCAGAATTACAGTATAAGCAATGCTGTGTGTTATGATTATTTTATTAATTTGTAATGCCAATTTAGCCAAACCTTGGTTGTAATTTTTCTAAACACACTTTAAAATCAATGACTTGTTATGATAAATACTCAATACTCACTCAATTAACCAAATTTTCTTTATTATTATAGTATCGACTCTTTGGTTTATTGACTTAAATGGAAACATCACGATATATATTTAATTGAATACCATTATGTATCTTCAATTTAGTTGTATAGTAACAACTCAAAAACAGTAAAAACACTTATATTATGTCAGGAAATTCAATTGGTAAATTGTTTACCGTCACAAGTTTTGGCGAAAGTCATGGATTGGCAATTGGCTGTATTATCGATGGTTGCCCTCCGGGGTTAAAACTAAGCGAAGATGATCTTCAGGCTGATTTAGAACGACGTCGCCCCGGTAAAAACAGGCACACCACACAACGCCGTGAGCCTGATGCAGTTAAAATATTATCCGGAGTATTTGAAGGGGTTACAACGGGAGCCCCAATCGCATTAATGATTGATAATGTCGATCAGCGATCAAAAGATTATTCCGACATAGCAGACACATTTAGACCAGGACATGCAGATTATACCTATCAGCAGAAATTTGGTATTCGAGATTATCGTGGTGGCGGCCGTTCATCTGCACGTGAGACTGCGATGCGCGTTGCTGCAGGCGCAGTAGCAAAAAAATATTTATTGGATAGATATAACATTACAATAAATGGCTATATGGCGCAATTGGGGCCCATTTCGTATGATAATTTTGACTGGGACGAAGTTGAACAGAATGCATTTTTCTTTCCTGATAAAAGTAAAGTAGCTGAATTAGAAGCTTATATGGATGCCCTGAGAAAAGAAGGAAATTCGATTGGTGCAAGAATTAATGTTGTTGCCAAAGGAGTTCCTCCAGGCTTGGGTGAACCAATATTTGATCGTCTCGATTCCGAAATTGCTCATTCTATGATGTGTATCAATGCAGTCAAAGGAGTAGAAATTGGTGCTGGATTTGATAGCGTGACACAAAAAGGAACTGAACACCGTGATGAGATTACTCCCGATGGATTTTTAAGTAACCACGCCGGTGGTGTATTAGGCGGTATTTCTTCCGGACAGGACATTACCGTTAGCATTGCGCTTAAACCTACTTCAAGTCTTCGTTTACCGGGTCGAAGTATTAATAAACAAGGTGAAGCAATAGAGGTTGTTACAAAAGGACGGCACGATCCCTGTGTTGGTATTCGTGCGACACCTATAGCTGAAGCGATGTTAGCAATAACAATTCTCGATCACATGTTGCGTCATCGTGCGCAAAACATGGATGTTACATCTGAAACACCGATAGTTCCTGCAGGTAAATCGTAAAATAATCTCTGTGGATAGTTCACTAAAAGCAGTACCGTACTGGCGATTATCAGGCTTCTATTTATTTTATTTTGCAAGCCTTGGTGCGATGCTACCGTATTGGAGTGCCTATTTATTTTCGCTTGGTTTTGATGCACGTGCGATTGGTGAGTTGGTCGCGATTTTAATGTTAACCAAAATAGTGTCACCCAATGTTTGGGGCTGGATAGCCGATCACACAGGTAAACGAATGGCCATCGTGCGTTTTGGTTCGCTATGCGCAATTATCGCGTTTGCCGGTATTTTACTTGTGACCTCCTATTGGTGGATTGCCTTGGTGATGCTGCTATACAGTTTTTTTTGGAATGCCACCTTACCGCAATTTGAAGCGACTACTTTTTCCCATCTAGGTTCAAAAGTAAATCAATACAGCAGTATTCGATTATGGGGCAGCATTGGTTTTATTACAGCTGTTTGGGCTTTGGGACTTTCGATCGAGCAATGGGGTGTGGCTATTGTTCCTTACACACTACTATTTTTGTTTTTTAGTATCTGGTTAATGAGTCTGGTTGTTCCTGAGTCAGCAGCGGGGCATTTAAGCCTGGATCATGAGCCATTAAAAAAAATATTACAGCGACCAACTGTAGTCGGTTTGTTACTAGGTTGTTTTCTAATGCAGGCCAGTCATGGTGCGTATTATGTATTTTATACCCCTTATATGACCGAACACGGTTATAGTATGACGAGCATCGGCAGCTTGTGGGCCTTAGGTGTGGCTGCTGAAGTGGTCGTTTTTTTGTTTATGAATCGTTTATTAAATAAATTTAGTTTACGGCATTTAATTTTATTCAGT
Organism: uncultured Thioalkalispiraceae bacterium; assembly: GCA_964403805.1. Taxonomy (GTDB): domain Bacteria; phylum Pseudomonadota; class Gammaproteobacteria; order UBA6429; family Thiohalophilaceae; genus CAYQUC01. The sequence continues at coordinate 4,559 of CAYOHQ010000263.1, forward strand.
TTGTTGATTGCGGTGCTGCGCTGGGCTTTATTATCGGTTTTTGTTGAACAACTTTATATTGTCATCATAATTCAAATAATGCATGCTGCCACTTTTGGTATTTACCATGTTGCTGCAATTCATTTAATTCACATTTACTTTCCCGGGCGACATCAAGGTAAAGGCCAGGCGTTATACAGCAGTTTAAGTTTTGGTGCCGGTGGTGCACTTGGTAGTTATGTTAGCGGGATTAGTTGGGATATAATGGGAAGCAATGTTCCATTCTTAATTGCAGCAGGACTGGCATTATTTGGTTTTGTAATTTCTTTTATGTATGTGAAAGATTGAAGTAATTTAATAAATAATGGTTCTTAAAATTTATCCGGATTCCTTGTTCTCGTATCAGCGTTAAAACTATCAGT
>CAYOHQ010000264.1:0-4931 GCA_964403805.1 uncultured Thioalkalispiraceae bacterium
CAAGATGGTATGAAATTATATTGTTGTACTGATGGTATTATTGAATCTTTTTCTGAATCGGGTGTAATTTATGGCACTAAGCGGTTACTCGATACTATAAAAAGTAACAGTAAAAATACAATAAAAAATATTCTACAATCGTTAACAAAATTTACCGGCACTACTGAACAAAATGATGATATCACTATTATTGAAGTAAAATATTCCAATATGCTTTAATCAAAGCAATACCAAATAGTCTACTTTCGCGGTAAAATTCACTTTTATTGATAATAATGGAGTTTTAATTTCATGGGCCGAGCATATCAGAATCGCAAAGAATCGATGGCTAAAACATCGGATGCCAAGGCAAAAGTATATAGTAAATATGGACGCGAAATTTATGTCTGTGCAAAATCGGGTGGTGTTGATCCTAATGGCAATCTTGCCTTACGAGGTTTAATCGAGCGCGCCAAGAAAGACCAGGTTCCAACGCACGTTATCGATAAAGCGATCACTAAAGCCAAAGGCGGTGGCGGTGAAGATTTTTTTACCGCTCGTTACGAAGGTTTTGGCCCGGGTGGTTGTATGGTGATAGTAGATTGTCTTACCGATAATGTGAATCGTACCTTTGGTGATGTTCGTATTTGTTTTACTAAAACCAAATGCAAAATTGGTACTCCCGGTAGTGTCAGTCATATGTTTGACCATTCATGCATATTGGTTTTTACAGGTGATGATGAAGAGTCTGTTTTAGACACCTTAATGGCTGCAGATGTTGATGTATCGGATATCGAGTGTGAAGATGGCAAGATTTCGGTATTTGCACCACACACAGACTATTTTAAAGCAAAACAAGCATTAACAGATGCCTTAGGTGAGCTCGACTTTGAAGTAGATGAAATTCAATTTATACCAAAACAGGCGACTCCAGTAATTGGTGATGATCTTGAGATGTTGAATAAATTTTTAGATATGCTTAATGACGTTGATGATGTACAAAATATATATCACGATGCTCAAATGTAGGAGAGGCGTCTCTTATTTATTGAAGAAAAATTATCTTCTACGATAATCAAGGCGTTTTCGATAATTCAGCATGAATGCTGGCAAAGTTACGAGGCCATGGTTTCGCTTTTTGAAGCGATTTTGATAAGGATGCCCGGGCTTTAATTGCGCTGCCTTTTGTTGGGTAAACACCATAGACCAGAGCAAACCAGTCTTTGCCTTGCCGTTTAACATTAAAATATATTGCTTTGCCTTGAAGCTTGTGCTCCAGCACAAATTTTTTAACACTACTTTCAGTTCTGGCACCTAACAGTTGTAATGTATAGTTTGTTGGACTTTGACTCCAAAGCCAACTTGATTGTTCATTAACAGATTTAGGTAGTGACGATGCTGATTGAACAGGACTTGTTTTTTTGGAAACAGTAGATTTTGTTGGTGTTACTATTTTTGTAACGGCTTTATTTTCTTTTTGTCGCTTAATTGCATTTTGAACATCAATTAGTGGACGAATCCAGGGTTTACCTATGCCGATTTTTTTTGGTATTGCCTTAACCGTATTTAATGCAGTCAGTTTGTCTTTGTAAGCACCATAAATTAAATGATACCAAATTTCACCATTGCGAACAGAAGTGAACATGGCATATTGCCCCTTGAATTTCTTTTTATTCGCAAAATTAGTGATGTCTTGCTGATTTTTTGCACCGAGTAATTGTAGAGTATAAAAATTTTTATTTTGAGTTAATATCCATTTTTCATCATTTATTTTAGTTGACTGTGCTATTTGTTGTTGCTGTTTAGTTTGAATAACGTTAAAAAATTTAGATGCTGACTTACCGTTTCTGGGATGCGTGATATTTAACTCCCATTTTTCGGGTTTTAAACCTGTCGTTAGTGATACTTCAATTAATTTATCATTAATTATTTTTACTTGCTGAGATGATAATCGTTTACTATTGTTAGCCCATTTTACGGTCACAAAGCTTCGTTCACCAAAGCCACTGCCTTTGATTGAAAGTTGTTGTGGTTTTTTGCTAGCAAATAGTGTCGCTGGGTTAATTTCTGCTATTTCCGGTGGAATCAATTTTGGTTTTGTTACAACGACTGGTTGTTCTGCAATAATTTCTTTATTACTTATATTTTTTTTATCGGGATCAGGTTTTGTTGTGACCACCGTGGTATCCAGTAAATCGACAGGTGATGATTTTAATTCCTTGTCCAGAAGTATAATTCGTTCTTCAAGATTAACTTTTTCCTTTGTATTGTTATTTTCTTCGGCTGGCTTAGTAACTTGTGATTTATCTGCAAGAATAATATCGCGAATTTCATCTTTAGATGAAGACGTCGTCGATGGCTGACTTTTCGTTGACTCAGACTCCGTCTGTTTCGTTTCTGGTTCTGTTGCAGATATAATTATTTGTTCAGTAGTAACATTTTTATTTGGTTTATTGTTTTCCTTGCTATGGTCTACTGGTAAATTTAAAACGATTTGTTCTGTATCTTCGAATAAATCATTGATAGTATTTTGTATTGTTAACACAACACCAATAATTATTGCAGCAATAGAGCCGGAGATTAAATACTTCCTTGTTGGGAAATGGTAATTTCGTTCACTAAATAGAGCATCGTTATTTGCATCTTCAATACCGTCTTGTAATGCAATATGCGTTAGTTTATTAATTTGATCCGGATATCCGTCGGAACCACGGTATATCCGCCTTAGTATTTTAGGATCAACGGGGTTATCACCTTTCAAACCTGCAACTTTCAGGCGATGGTAGATATACTGTTCGGTTTGTTCTTCATTAAACGGTGTTATCTCCATGCTATGGGTAACACGCTCACGTAAATGGCTAATTTTTGAAGATTTTAAAGTAACATCAATTGAAGGATCAGAGAAAAGAATAACTCGTAATAACCTCTGATCATTTAGTTCAGTGTCAGCAAGTTGGAAAATACTTTCGAGGGTATCAATTGGCAATTCGTGAGCATCATCAATAACCAGAAGCGGAATAGTGCCACTGTGTTTTAATTCTGAAAGATCTTCGATAAATAGCTGTTGAATATTGTTTGAGGAAGCATATTGTGTATCAAATCCAAATCCGTTAATAATATTACGAATTAACTGATTACTGTCCATTAATGCATTTGCAGTAATATTACAGATTTGCCAATCATCATCAGCCATAATTTCGAAACGATGTAATAAGCTGGTTTTTCCAATACCTTGCTCACCGGTTACTATTAACAATAAGTCGCTATATTGCGTGAGGTGGTGCAGCATGTTTAAACGCTGACTGCGATCGGCATCAATGAATAAAAATTTGTCGTCAATTTCTTGCGCGAAAGGTGCTTTATGCAAGCCGTACTGAGCCAAGTAGCCTGGTTCTAATTGATCAAGTGGTTGAGATGAAAACTGTTTCACTGTGGTAAATCCATGCCTTTCATATACACAACTTTAAAGCCACGATTAATTTGCTTATCCCGCCAACGCATCATGGACTCCAGAGCGTCATCGTAATTTTCATGATGACTGCGCTGTACGCGTCCGGATTTGCCCTGGTAGCCTGATTCGCGAATCAATGTCCAACCTCCAATTAGATCGGGTTGTATAATTAGCTGGTAAAATCGGGGAGGCTTATCCTCCAAAGCAGGGATTTGTAAGTACAAACGCATCGTAATTCCCGATTTCTATGCAATAGTCTCAATCCTGTCACTTAGCGTAAAGCTAATTTAATGAGTATATATCACTTTTTTCCGTCATTTTGTTACTTCTTTCAATGTTGTTTCTAGTATACGCCACATAAGCACATGATATATAGTGAAAATTTAATTTAAAGTTGAATTTAACCGCTACCGTCCTAAATTAGTTTCAGCTGATAACGCTGACTAAAATCGTTAAATTTTTACCATTTTTGTTAAATGATCAGGTCCTATTGGTCGATACTATTAAAAAGAGTCTGAATTGGCTATGTTATTGTTTTGCTTACTAAATCACCAATTTTTAACGATTGAATTATTGTATCCTGGAGCTTGAGCTATTTTGATATGGCTGTAAAAAAACCACAATCAGATAAAATGTCAGTCACTAGCGTTATTGCTATTCCCGGCTATAAAATTGTAGACGTATTAGGCCGAGGCGGTATGGCAATAGTCTATAAAGCAATACAGGAAAGTGTTGGCAGAACGGTAGCAATAAAGGTGTTGGCACCGAATCATAGTGATGAAACATTTACTGACAGATTTTTACGTGAAGCACAAATCATCAGTAATTTAACACATCCGAATATTATTACTGTATTTGATGCTGGTGTGTACAAGTCATATCACTATATGTCAATGGAGTATATTACCGGTAAGACAATGCGCGATGCCAGAGATGATATATCTCGAAAACAAAAAGTTGATATCTTGAAGCAGATTGCACTGGCACTGGATTATGCAGGGAAAAAAGGTTACATACACCGTGATATAAAACCTGAAAACATAATGTTGCATGAAGATGGACGTGCTGTGCTGATGGATTTTGGAATTGCGCGAGGTGATGATACCGTACACAGTTTAACATTAACGGGCAAAGCCATTGGCACACCCTACTACATGAGCCCAGAACAAACCAAGGGAATAAAAGTAGATCCGCGTTCTGATATATACAGTCTGGGAGTCGTGTTATTTCAGGCACTCACGGGGCATGTTCCTTATGATGGAACTTCATTTGTCGAAGTTGGTATAAAACATCTTTCTGAACCCATTCCAAAATTACCAGCCGGGCTGGAATCTTTTCAAACAATTATTAACAAATCAATGTCTAAGGATCCCGCGCATCGATATCAATCGGCTGCAGATCTGTTGAATGATTTAAATAATATAACTTTATCGAAACTGGATTCTATCGATGAGAAAGCATCTGTAATCAATAACAAATCAGTTGATTATAATGCAGCTAC
>CAYOHQ010000265.1:0-4927 GCA_964403805.1 uncultured Thioalkalispiraceae bacterium
CGGTAACGCTAATTTATGTCGGCATAGAGCCAGAACGATATGCGTACAAAAAGAAAAAAGTAGCGAGAGCCATTTTAGATCTTCCGCAGGGCGAAAAAATTATTCTTTTTGGCTGTCTGAATTACCATGACAAAAGGAAAGGTGCACATTTACTAAAATCTGCATTAAAAGATAATTTTTATCATTTAGACGTTAAGGACAGAGAAAATGTACGCTTAGTTACCTTTGGTGAGTTGCAAGGATGGTCATTTGACGAACTACCAGTTAAATGGACGCATTTGGATTATATTGGAAGCTCTGAAAAAATGAATTTAGTGTATAGAGCTGCTGATACTCTTGTTAGTCCATCCCTTGATGATCTTGGACCTCTAATTGTGCAAGAAGCATTCTTAAATAATCTATCAATAGTCTCATTTGATATAGGCGTAGCCACAGATTTAGTTACAAATGGAGTGAATGGATATCGAGTACCGTGCTTTGATATTGCTGAATTTGGTAAAGCAATATCGTTAAGTCTCTATCTAGATGTCGAGTCAAATTTAGCTAAGAATAAATATTTAGCAGATATATCTAAACAATGTTCTGTTAAATATCAAGCTCAGTCGTTCCTTGAATTGATAACATCTATACTTGAAGAAAACAATAATAAGAGGATTGAGCGATGTGCAGTGATATAAATTTTATTATTTGTATGGAACACAATTATTGTGTAACTAAAATAATGTTGGATATTCTAACATGAAGGGTATTGTGCTTGCTGGAGGTAGTGGTACACGTTTATACCCCATTACATTGAGCGTTTCAAAACAATTGTTGCCCATTTACGATAAACCGATGATCTATTATCCGTTGTCGGTGCTTATGCTTGCAGGAATCCAAGATATACTGATTATTTCAACCCCTCAAGATCTACCCGCCTTTAAACGCTTACTAAACGATGGCAGTCAATTTGGTATTAATCTAAGTTACGCTGAGCAACCTAATCCTGATGGCCTAGCCCAGGCTTTTATCATAGGTGAGAAATTTATCGGTACAGATGGAGTCTGTTTAGTGCTTGGTGACAATATATTTTATGGCCAAGGTTTTACACCAGTATTACGTGATGTAGTAGCTCGTAAAAAAGGAGCAACGGTATTTGGTTATCAAGTAAAAGACCCTGAACGTTTTGGTGTTGTAGAGTTTGATGATGAAATGAGAGCATTATCCATTCAAGAAAAACCGTGCAAACCAAAATCCAATTATGCGGTAACGGGATTGTATTTTTATGATAATGACGTGATAGATATTGCTAAGTCGGTAAAACCTTCAGTTCGTGGTGAGTTGGAAATCACTAGTGTAAATCAAGAATATTTGGCACAAGGGAAGCTGAATGTGCAATTGCTCGGTAGAGGTTTTGCATGGTTAGATACAGGAACATATCAAAGCATGTTGGAAGCGTCACAATTTGTTGAAACGATTGAAAATCGTCAAGGATACAAAATAGCTTGTTTAGAAGAAATTGCATTTGCCTCAGGATGGGTGTCTGGAAATGAAATTAGGCGTAGCAATAATATGAATTCCGGTTATGGAGAATATGTCCGTTCAATTGGTATAGAATCTGAGAGAGAATAAATGCAGATTGGTTTAATTTTGCCAAGCACGAATACGGAATATGATGTTCAATTGAAAAACGTGAAAGAGTATCTATCAGATTCTACGCTTGTTTTTGATAATATTGATTTTGCTGAATCCGCATTTATCGAAGGGTTGATTGAAGTTGTAGTAGCTTCAAACTTGACTGTAGATGTTTGTGATCGACTTCGAAATTTAGGTATAGTTGTTATTATATTCGGTGATGGAGGAGTTTACGATGGTAAGACAGATATAATTGTAGATTATAAAAAATCTAATGCTAATAATAGCTTTACTAGCCCTGTTGTTAGTAATAATCAGGTTCATGAGATTGCTGAGATAACCGAACTCATTAAGGTCCGTGATTGGGATACTGATTTCTTTGGTTTTAAGATAGCCTATATTGCATGTTTCTGTTTATCCCCCAATATTTATGATGCAGTGTTGCGTCATGTAGTTGAAAATAATATTCAATTAATTGAGTTTGTTTGTGATTGTAATGATCTTCAGAGCATTAGAATCGCGGAGAAAATGAGCTTTAAGTTGGTTGATATACGTATGACATACTCTAAAAAATTCGATAATAAAAAACTAAATGAGTACACAAATGACATCGATTTTAGAAAAGCAACTGAAAAAGATTTGTATGAGATTGAACAAATGGCAGGAACAATATTTACAAAAAGTCGTTATATATTTGACGACAGATTTCCAGCTCATAAAGTAAAGGATTTATTTAAACTGTGGGCAAAAAAAGCTATTCTAGGCAAATTTGATGATGAAAGTTGGTGTTTGTCAGATGGTGATAAAATAATAGCTTTTTGTACTATTCGCTACATGGAAAACAATTGTGCACAAATCGGCTTAATTGGAGTTGATACAGAATTTACTGGGAAAGGTATAGGAAAGAGAATGTTGGAGAATGTCCTTTATATGCTTACTATAGCCGGAATAAAAGAGTTAAAGCTTGATACTCAGGGACGTAACTATGCCGCTCAAAATTTGTATTCAAGCGCAGGATTTAAGTTAATAAAAATGTGTTATTTTTATCACAAATGGTATTGAAGATTATTACTAGATAATAATGTTAAGTTAACTAAATATAATTGTATTACATAAGATTGAAATTCACCTCTAATGATAAATATTCCTTTTAATAAGCCGTATATGACTGGTAAAGAACTCGACTATATAAATGACGTTCATAGTAATGGACATTTGTCAGGTGATGGGATATTTACCAAGAAGTGTAATAAGTGGCTTGAAGAGAACACTGGAACTAAATTAGCCTTACTAACTCATTCTTGCACCGCAGCACTTGAAATGGCCGCCATTTTAGCTGATATAAAGTCCGGCGACGAGGTCATAATGCCCTCATATACCTTTGTTTCAACCGCTAATGCATTTGTACTTCGGGGGGGAATACCAGTATTTGTTGATATTCGCCCAGATACATTAAATATCGATGAAACCATAATAGAATCTGCAATTACAAAAAAAACTAAAGCTATCGTTGTTGTTCATTATGCAGGTGTTGCTTGTGAAATGGATACCATAATGGATATTGCACAACGGAATAACTTATTAGTGATCGAAGATGCTGCCCAAGCCATTATGTCTACCTATAAAGGGCGTTCGTTGGGTTCGATTGGACACTTTGGTACTTATTCATTCCATGAAACTAAAAATATTATTTCAGGCGAAGGTGGTGCGTTGTTAGTTAATGATGAACGTTTTATCAAGCGTGCAGAAATTATTCGCGAGAAAGGAACCAATCGCAGCCAATTCTTTCGTGGTCAAGTTGATAAGTATACTTGGGTTGATCTTGGTTCATCTTATCTACCAGGAGAAAATATTGCAGCATTTTTGTGGGCTCAATTGGAAGAGGCTGACAGTATAACATCAAACCGATTAATTATTTGGCAACGATACCATGAAGGACTAAGTACATTAGAAAGTGAGGGAGTAATAAGACGCCCCATTATTCCTGAGTATTGTAATCATAATGCACATATTTATTACATTTTATTAAAATCAGAAAAAAAACGTACTGAATTAATTTCCTCACTTAAAAAGAAAAAAATAAATTCAGTATTTCATTATGTACCAATGCATACAGCACCGGCCGGATTAAAGTATGCGCGAATTCATAAAGAATTAAAAAATACTGATAATTTATCAGGGCGAGTATTACGGTTGCCATTATGGATAAATTTAGAACCTGAACTTGTTACTAAAGCAATCCAAAAATTATTATCTGATAAAAATTAAAACCCAGTAATCCTTCAAATTAATTTGATTAAAAAGGTGTGAAATTGAAAACAGTAATATTATGTGGTGGTTATGGAACTCGAATAAGAGATGTAGCTGAGAATATTCCAAAACCAATGATTCCTATAGGTAAGTATCCAATTATATGGCATATAATGAAATACTACTCTTGTAGTGGTTATAAAGATTTTGTTCTGTGTTTGGGATATAAGGGAAATGTTATTAAAGATTTTTTTTTAAATTATGAAGCGCATACCAAAGACTTCACTATTAATCTAAATAGAGGAAGTGAAATAAAGTTTCATACAGAACATGATGAAATTGATTGGCAAATTACTTTAGCTGATACTGGTCTAGAGTCAATGACTGGTGCGCGAATTTCTAGAATTAAGAAATACGTAGGTGATGATAATTTCATGATAACGTATGGCGATGGTGTGGGTGATATAGATATTAAAAAATTACTCGAATTTCATAATTCACATGGAAAGATATTAACAGTAACTGGTGTTCGTCCACCAGGTCGTTTTGGTGAATTATTGAGTGAAAATGGTTTAGTAACTGAATTTAACGAGAAACCACAGGCTGCTGGTGGACGAATTTCTGGTGGATATTTTGTAGCAAGTTCAAAATTATTCGACTACTTAGATAACAATGCAGGTCTTGTATTTGAGCAAGAACCAATGCATCAACTGGTATCTGATGGAGAGTTAATGGTGTATGAACATGATGGTTTTTGGCAACCTATGGATACAAGCCGTGAATACATGCTATTAAATAATCTCCTTGAGAAAGGAGAAGCTCCATGGGTGAAATGGTAAAAAGTAACAGCTTTAATTACAAATTAAGTAATAAAAACTAAAATGAATTATTTTAAAAATTTATATCACGGTCGCCGTGTCTTAGTAACTGGACATACTGGTTTCAAAGGTTCTTGGTTATCGTTATGGTTAAAACATCTAGGGGCTGAAGTTGCGGGATACTCAATAGTTGTACCTACATCTCCATCAAATTTTAACTTGCTTAATCTTGAAAAAAATATCAA
>CAYOHQ010000266.1:0-4924 GCA_964403805.1 uncultured Thioalkalispiraceae bacterium
AATCAGTCTGGCTGGATTGGTCTTAATTCAGCAAGGCAAGGGTGCCGATATGGGGGCAGCATTCGGAAGCGGTGCTTCTAATACCGTTTTTGGTAGCCAGGGTTCAGCCTCATTTATATCTCGAGCCACCGGAATTATCGCTGCATTATTTTTTGTAACCAGCTTAACATTGGCTTTTCTGGTGACATCAAACACCGCCGGACCAGTGAGCGCAACGGATTCAATGACCGATACTAAACCAAAAATTGAAGTTATTGATACTCCAAAATCCGATACAGTGATTCCGGGTTCCGATATGGGTTCAGCACCGGCAGCTAGTAAGACAGATACCTCAACAACAAAAGCGCCTGATAGCAGCAATACAATACCTGCTGAGAAACCAGCAACAGAACCTGCAAAATAGCGTAATCAAAAAGCCGAAGTGGTGAAATTGGTAGACACGCTACCTTGAGGGGGTAGTAGCGCAAGCTGTGCTGGTTCGAGTCCAGTCTTCGGCACCATCTTTAAATTCCAGAAACGAAATTTAATTAACCCTATTTCCATATTATGTTAGTAGTATGTTTCTTGGTATTTGATCCACATTAAACTAAATCCAAATTTTGCTTTAATTCCATTTTGCCTTGCCGATACAGTTTGTAAGGTATATAGGAAATATAGGCTGTTATGGATTCCAGATTTAAACTACAACAAGTAATCATAATCACATTATTTTTGTGTTCTCAGCTAGTATTTGCGCAGGTAAATAACGCAGAGGATATTTATAATCTTCAATATTTTAAATTAGACAACGGGCTCGAAGTTTATTTAAAGCCCCGTCATCATTCTAAAAATGTATCATTACGATTTGCAGTAAAAGTGGGTACTAAAGATTTTTCCTGTGATGTGCGAGAAACAGCGCATTATTTAGAACATTTAATTTTCACTGGCACACCAAAATACAGTGAACAACAACTCGAAGAAATCTTTAAAGAATTTGGTGGTGTTACTAACGCAACAACGGGGTCGTATGAAACCATATATGAAGTATCTGTTCATAGTGATTTCACGCTCCCGGCACTGGGTTTGTATCATAAAATGTTAACGTCTTCTGAATTTAGTGACAAAAATATTTTATTAAGTAAAAATATTGTTTATCGGGAAGGTCGAGGTAAGCCTAGTGCTTTTAAGCGTTGGCTGAATGATAATGGTTATCAAAAATACGGAATCAATAAAGCCTATGAACAAATATTTTCATTAGATGAATTTTGTCCATCTTTGAGTAATCTGGATAATATTAATAAAAATACCATTCTTGAGGCGTATAATAATTATTATGTTCCTAACAATATGGCAGTAGTGGCTGTTGGTGATTTTAATACAGCAGTTATTCTGGATTATATTAAGTCTACTTTTGGTAAATTAACATCTAAGCCGGTAGAACATAGGGAGATTGATCATACCCCTCCTAATTTAACGTCACAAACTGTTGAATCTACATTAATACCGTTAGTTGATAATGAAGCAAGTGTTACATTTTTATTTCGTACCGCCGGGTTTGATTCTGAGGATAGTTTCCCCTTGGTGATATTAGCCGAATATTTGAATGATAAAATGTATAACGCACTCAGAATTGATCATGGTTTATCGTATAATCCTTCGACAAGACGAAAAGAAAGTTACAAAGAAGGTGTGTTAATTTTAAGTGCTGACGTAGATGTTGATGCTATCGATAAAACAAAACAAGTGATGCATGAAATTGTTTCAAATATACGACACAATAAAATTAATAACAAAGAGTTTAATCGAATAAAAAAATATTTTTTATTATTGTTTGATATGGGTTATGAGAGTAATGATTCTTTTGCCGGATTATATTCATCTTATTGGCGTGATTTTGAAAAAGATGGAGTATATGTCAATTTCCGTGAAAAAATTGCTGCGGTTACTACGGATGATGTGGAACGTATAATTTCTAAATATATTGTCACCGATAAACTGGTAATCGCGATTGATCGCCCTACATTGACTTACGTTCAACTAAGTTGGTTAATTGCTGTAATTGTTATTTTAGTATTCTTGGTGTTATCGTATCTATATAAAGATAGGTTGACACGTTTTTATGGGGAAATACGAAAACACCATGACGATACTTCAAAACTAAATCCAATAGCGAAAATTAGCTAATTATTTTTTAGCTTCGCCTTCCATTATTTTTTTAGCGGCGTTATTAATATCTTCGTCTGAAATTGCCATGCATTGCTCTTTGGTAATAACAGGTTGTTTTTTTGCATCAGGGGATTGTTTTATCAACTCTTGTAATGCCTGTATAGCAAAATCACATAATTCTGATTTTGACATATCTGTTTTTTTTATGTCGGGAGCTGCTGCAATTGCTGAAGTGTTTAGAGAGAACCATACTAATAAAATTGTAAAAATAGTTTTTTTCATGTTATGTCCTGATACTATAATTTATACACTATATATTTATAGCAGTTTTATTTGGATTGAGTAGTCTATTTCCCTAGAAAGGGTATGATAAATACCTAGTTTTACCCGACAAGATAAACCGATGCTGTAAGTGCCGATTGACACTTGTTACGTTATAGGTTACACTTAGGTTATGATTAAGGGATTTAAGCATAAAGGGTTAGAAAAGTTCTTTTTACGTGGTACGAAAGCTGGTATTCAAGCAAAACATGCTAGTAGACTAAGGATCATTCTAGGTCGTTTGCATGCTTCTACGACACCTCAAGATATGGATTTACCTGGCCTTAATCTTCATGAGTTAACAGGTAATCGTAAAGAAATATGGTCGGTTAAAGTTAGCGGAAACTGGCGAGTTACATTCATATTTCGAGGTGAAGATGTTTATATTGTTAACTACGAAGATTACCATTAAGAGGAGGTTACTATGTTAATGCACAATCCCCCACATCCAGGTGAAGTTATAAAAGAATTATGTGTTGATCCTTTGGGGTTATCAGTTACTGATGCCGCTAAGGGGCTTGGAATTAGTCGTAAAACACTTTCCAATATTATCAATGGCCATGCTGGAATAAGCCCTGAAATGGCAGTGCGTTTATCAATTGCATTCAATACTTCATCTGAAAGCTGGCTGAAACAACAATTACAATATGATCTTTGGTTTGCAGAAAAAGAAAGGAAGAAACTAAAAGTTAAAAAATTGGTTGCCTAAATTAAAATTGATAATCAAGTATGTACCACCTATAAACACTGGTCTGGATATTGTTTATCAAGATGAGTATCTTATTGTTTTAAATAAACCCAATGGTTTATTATCTGTTCCCGGGCGTGGTGTGGATAAGCAGGATTGTCTGATATCTCGTGTAAATCAAGAATATCCAACAGCATTAGTTGTTCATCGCCTGGATATGTCGACCTCTGGGATTATTGTATTAGCATTAAATAAAGAGGTACACCGACAATTAAGTAAATTGTTTGCTACTGGTAAAATACACAAGAAATATGTCGCGGTGGTCGATGGAATTCTAGAAAATGGGGGGGAGGTTAATCAACCATTAATTTGTGATTGGCCAAATCGCCCGAAACAGATAATTAATCATACGCAGGGAAAACAATCTTTAACTTTATATACTGTTATTGAATTATCAAAAAAATTAAATAATAGCAGGTTAGAACTAATCCCGAAAACCGGGCGTACACATCAATTACGTGTTCACATGCAATACATAGGACATGCCATCTTGGGCGATGAATTATACGGAAGTGATGAAGTAACCGGAAAAGCCGATAGACTTTTGTTACATGCAACCGAAATAAATTTTACACATCCGGTGACAGGTTTAAATTTAACTTTCACTAGTCCAGAACCATTTTAGTGTTTAGTAGTCTATATTTAATATTGTAGCAATAGCGATATCAGTTATTCTATTAGTTATACTTTAATTATAGTTTTAATATTTAAGGAAAAATAATTTATTATGAAGTACCAAGTAGTCGATGCAGAAATTTCACCTAAGGGGCGTCTTGACATATTGTCTAAATCGGAGGTTGCTAAACTTCTTGATACCAGTCAAGGTGGTTTGTATACCTTATTTCGAAATTGTTCACTAGCGGTTTTGAATTGCGGTAGTACTCTTGACAGTGGTAAAGAGTTACTTGAACGCTATAGCGCGTTTGATATTGAAGTTATATCCGTTGAACGCGGAATTAAGCTGAAGGTAACCGGTGCACCGGCTCATGCCTTTGTTGATGGCAAAATGATTCGAGGTATTAACGAGCATTTATTCGCAATACTGCGCGATGTTATTTATGTTAGCGATAAAATAGAAGACGATTCTCTGCTTGATCTTAATGATCCTGATGGTATAACCAACCTGGTTTTTCATATATTACGTAATGCCAATATATTTAAAACTAAAGAAGATCCTAATTTTGTGGTTTGTTGGGGTGGTCACTCTATTAAGCGAAAAGAATACGATTATTCGAAAGTCGTGGGTTATGAAATGGGATTGCGTGGCCTGGATATTTGTACTGGTTGCGGACCCGGTGCAATGAAAGGACCTATGAAGGGGGCAGCAATCGGACATGCTAAACAACGTATTAGCGATGGAAAGTATTTGGGTATTTCAGAGCCCGGCATTATTGCTGCTGAATCACCTAACCCGATTGTTAATGATTTGGTTATTCTGCCTGATATTGAAAAACGACTTGAAGCTTTTGTTCGCACCGGGCATGGAATTATTGTATTCCCGGGAGGTGTAGGTACAGTCGAAGAAATATTATACCTGTTGGGAATTTTACTGCACCCTAAAAATAATAATATTCCATTTCCTCTAATTTTTACTGGCCCTGATCATGCTGTCGATTATTTTAAAAAAATAGATGACTTTATTGCAGTAACGCTTGGTAGTGAAGCTCAGAAACTGTATAAAATTATTATTGATGATCCGCAGAAGGTGGC
>CAYOHQ010000267.1:0-4915 GCA_964403805.1 uncultured Thioalkalispiraceae bacterium
CCTAGTATTTAATGACAAACTAAGGGAATGGTTAAAATTGTATTAGTTTCAATTTTAATCAATACCCAGTACTATATCGAATCAATCGAAAACTACAGTTAAATTACGTTATTTAGGTTCATGCAAAAAGGTAAAAAAATTCTATTATTTTTTGTTATCACAATAGTGATCATTACGATGATATCCCTATTTTATTATTCGATGCGCGCAAGCATAATGGAATTTCTTTTTGAAAACGATCAGCTACAACGTGAAAAAATCACATCAGCATCCGGTGATCAGGCACAAATAATGGTAGATTTAGCAAACAAACAAATGGCGAAACAAAAAGAAGAAACAGAAGTTCGTCAGGATGAAAAAGAAAATAAGTCACTATTTAAAGAATTATCAGGAGCAAAAGCAACGGTGAAAGAAACTCCGGATCAGTCTCCTGAAAGTGACAGCACTGAATCAGGCAGAATTGAAGCATCAGAACTCACAGTAGCAACGGCAAAAGCAAAACCCAATAAAGTGCAAAATGGTTTTGTAGTGGTGGATTGTGAAACAGGTGGTGTTGTAGCTTGTCCACATCATGAAGTGCAAACAGGCACCAGTCCATTATTTTATATGAATGGTAAGTCTTCTTTTATAGTTGGTCTGTGTCTTGATGTGAGCATTGATGTTAAGACATTTTGTCCATAACTTGCTTTTTAATAAAATATTAACTCGATTTTCCCACATATTGTCAAATTATACGTAATAGTATTGCTAAATATACCACTTACAAGTATATAAACTAAATCAACGATATGATTCTACTTCAATACTATAAGTGGGTTTTACTGCCTTAATTAGCGCTATTTTTTTCGATAAGTGGGCGCATAGTAGTTAAAAGTGTTTTAAAAAGCTGCTTATTTTGCCTTTCTTCAACAGCGAGTAATTCTTTCATGTGTTGTCGTTGGGTTGGTTTTTCAAAACAAGCAGGGCAATTATCAAAAATAATCGGTAAACCGGCTTCGACTGAAAAATCACGAGTTTGCCGCTCCCGAGCATAAACCAGTGGTCTAATTACGCGAACATCACCCTCCTGATTGGTGTAATTTGCTTTCATGGTTCGTAACTGGCCGCCATGAAAGGCCGACATCAAAAAACTTTCAGCTAAGTCATCCAGGTGTTGCGCCAGAGCTAAAACATTATAATTTTTTTCGCGCGCAATACGATACATAATGCCGCGTTTTATACGCGAACAAAAAGAGCAAAAAGAATCACCAATCATCTTTGTTTTTGCTTCTTCCATAATCGGTTGTTGCTCGTAAAAATAAGGCACATTTAAACTGGCGATATACTGTTTTAGTAGAGAGGGATCAAAACCTTCAACTTCAGGATCAACCGTAATAACACCTAAGTCAAAATTAACGGGAGCATGGCGTTGTAAATGAATCAAAATATGCAAAAGTGCTAATGAGTCCTTACCGCCAGATAATCCCAGTAGAATTCGATCACCATCGTGAATCATATCAAAATCCGCAATAGCGCGACCAACCGGACGCAGCAATGCTTTCGGTGGTTTCACTGCAAACGCCGAAGCTGGTTTTAAAGCGGTTTTAACTGTTTCAGATTTCATAGTAACTAGTGTACGCGATCTGTAATTGTCTGGGTATGTCATACTTATGTGTGGTGATGCCAAATTATAGCTATAGAATTCAACTATTTAGCTGGAATTGCTGTGCTTTTTTATAATAGAACGTATAATAATAGAGGTAGATAGATTATCTGAGCACTATTCACGCTGTATTTTGAGTAATAAATTATGGACAAGACACATATAAAAAAAATACCACTCGATAAAGAAAAAAATGATTTTGAATATTGGCAATCACAATCTTATGAACGGCGTTTGATGGCTTTAGAAGAAATTCGAACTGAATATAATAATTGGAAATATCATGATCAACTCGGATTTCAAAGAGTTTATAAAATTATTAAACAAAAATGAGGTTAAATATATTGTCGTTGGTGGATATGCATTAGCGTTCCATGGTTATCCTCGATATACAAAAGATATTGATATTTGGTTGTGGGTTGATTCGGGTAATGCTAAAAAAATAATCACCACATTAGATGAGTTTGGTTTTAAATCATTAGGCTTGAGTCTTGACGATTTTATGACTTCAGGATTTGTAATTCAATTAGGTTTTCCACCTAAACGAATTGATCTATTAACAAGTGTGACAGGTTTGGATTTCGAGCAATGCTATTTATCAAAAGTTCAAATTGATATTGATAACGTAAAAATAAATTTTATTGATTTAGAAAGTTTAAAAATTAATAAAAAAGCTGTTGGTAGACATCAAGATTTAGCAGATTTAGAAAATTTAGAATAATAATGTTGTTAATGTATTTATTTTTCTCGAACACAAACAGTTAACCACAACAATAACGCTGTAACTAAAAAACTAACTTGCGCAATAACAAAACTGGACAGATCACTGGCAACGATTGGTACTACAATGGCGGTGACTAAACTGGCCACCATCGATTGCACAAAACCCTGAACTGCCGAAGCAGAGCCACGGTTATGCGGAAAACAATCCAGTGCTAATACCGATAATGCCGGCATTTGTAATGCAATTCCAAAAGCATAAAGTGTTAGTGGAGCAACAACTGAAAAAATTGTAACCTCCATCCATAACAATTGCATGATGTTTAATACACTCGCAATAAGCATAATTATCAGTGAAAAAGAAACAATTTTTTTAGCGCTAAAGGAATGCGAAAGTTTTCCGGAAACAAATGCACCTAATACGATACCACTGGTCATCGGAATAAACGTATAACCAAAACTGCTGCTATCGAGTTGTAAAATATCAAACACAATCGCCGGTGAGCCCGTGATATATAAAAACAAACCACCAAAGCTGATTCCTAATGTAAAAATAACGGCTTGAAAACGTTTGTTAGTCAAAGTTTTAAAATACACTTTAAAAACAGCAACAGGATGAAATGAGGTTTTATCTTCATGTCGTAGAGTTTCAGGTAATGTTATTTTTGTTAAAACACCAATAACGACACCGTAGACAGCTAAAAAGTAAAACACACTCTGCCAGCCAAATATGTCATGCAAGTAACCGCCAATGACAGGTGCAATTGCCGGTGCCAATGCAAACACCATCATAATATAGGCCATTACACGGTGCGCTTGTTCGCTACTAAATGCATCACGAACAATAGCACGACCGACTATCATACCACCGCTGGAAGCAACACCTTGCAACATTCGAAAAATCAAAAAGCTGCTAAAGTCGGGTGAAAATGCACAGCCGACAGAGGCGCCGATATAAATAATCAATGTGCCATAGATTACAATTTTACGCCCAATACTGTCGGATAATGCACCCCAGATTAAAGTTGAGATTGCCGAAGCAAAAATATAGATCGCGATACTTTGCGACATTAACATCCGATCAACATGGTAGTAAGTCTCAATACTCGGAAATGAAGGCAGATAGGTATCGATTGTAAAAGGACCAACCATGGTTAATAAGGCTAATGTAATAATCAGCCAGATTGGATTTGAGATTTTATAAGAATTCATACTGCTCAATAAATATTCGCTAAACAGCGATTATACGACTATATTATTAAGTCGATGGTGAAAGTAAGTAACAACTTGTATCTGCTTGAATTTGAAAGTTAAATTATGAAATCCAGCTTGCAATCTAACAGATAAGCCATATAGTAACATCATAATAATTAAGTATAGGGGCGCATCATGTTAGGTTTTTCAACATCTGAAATTTTTGTTTTAATTTTTGTACTGTTTGTCATTGTTTTAATTGTTAAAGGGGTGTTATCCGTTAGTCAGGGAATGGAATACACGATTGAACGATTTGGTCGATATACGCATACTTTAGCACCTGGTTTACATTTTATCATACCGATAGTCGACAAAATTGGCGCAAAGTTAAACATGATGGAACGCGTAATGGACGTACCATCACAAGAAGTCATTACTAAAGATAATGCCATGGTGCGAGTTGATGGCGTAGTGTTCTTTCAAATACTCGATGCCGCTAAAGCAGCTTATGAAGTCAATCAACTCGAACGCGCTATCTTGAATTTAACCATGACCAACATTCGAACCGTGATGGGCTCGATGGATTTAGATGAATTATTGTCACAACGTGACACCATTAATGCACAGTTATTAAGTGTAGTCGATGATGCAACGACACCTTGGGGCGTTAAAGTCACTCGAATCGAAATTAAAGACATCACACCACCCCGGGATCTGGTTGAATCAATGGCAAACCAAATGAAAGCCGAACGGGACAAGCGTGCTTCTATATTGGAAGCTGAAGGTGACAAACGTGCTGCAATTTTGAAAGCCGAAGGTAGCCGAGCAGCTGATATTTTGGCGGCTGAAGGTGAAAAACAAGCTGTTATTTTAGATGCCGAAGCCAGAAAGGAAGCCGCGTTTCGCGATGCAGAAGCACGAGAACGATCAGCAGAAGCCGAAGCCAAAGCAACCGCGATGGTGTCACAAGCAATTGAGTCGGGTGATGTTAATGCAATTAATTATTTTGTTGCTCTTCGCTATACCGAAGCACTGGAAAAAATAGCCAGCGCACCGAATGAAAAATTAGTTTTAATGCCATTAGAGGCCAGTGGTGTTATTGGCGCTATTGGTGGCATAGCCGAATTAGCAAAAACAGCACTCGATAAAAATCCTAAATCTGGGGGTGTCGCCTAATGAGTCTTGAAACACTGGTTTATTGGCACTGGTGGATTCTGGCAATTGGTTTAATTATATTGGAAGTGTTTGCACCTGGCGCCATTTTTATGTGGATGGGGATTGCAGCAGGTTTCGTTGGTTTTATACTAATGTTATTTCCGGAGATGACCTGGCAAATACAATTTATTATATTTTCTCTAT
>CAYOHQ010000268.1:0-4910 GCA_964403805.1 uncultured Thioalkalispiraceae bacterium
AATCTAAAAATACTGTCACTTTAAAAAATGGAAAGCAGATTAAATATGATTATTTAATCGTTTCTCCTGGCGTAGATTTTAATTGGGATAAAATAGCCGGTTACGACGAAGATATTAGTAAAGTTATTCCCCATGCATGGAAAGCTGGCGAACAAACACTGTTATTGTATAAGCAAATTAAAGCAATGGACGATGGTGGTAAAATTATAATATCAATTCCACAGAAACCCTATCGAGCACCACCGGCACCGTATGAACGAGCCAGTTTAATTGCTGATTATTTATCAAAAAATAAACCAAAATCAAAAATTATCTTACTTGATCCAAATGCACATTCAGAAGAGCTAGCATTATTCGAACAGGTATGGAATAAACGTTATACCGGCATGATTGATAGAATAGAAGGCAAAGACGCACTAATCACAAAAGTCGATGTTAAAAGTAGCACTATTTTTAGCAAGACAGGTACTCAATATCATGGAGATGTAATTAACTTAATTCCTCCACAATATGCAGGTAGTATTGCGCGTCACTCTGGTTTAGCAAATAAATCTGGCTGGTGTGACATTAATCCTAAAACGTTCAAGTCGGTTAAAGCTAACAATATTTATGTTCTTGGTGATTCGTGTAACGCGGGTGAAATGCCTAAACTTGCACATGCTGCAAACAGTCAGGCAAAAGCGTGCGCAATCGCTATTGTTTCGCACATGAATGGTACTAAAATTAGTGATCCTGTTCTCAATACCAGTATTTATAGTTTTGTATCTGCTCGTTCGGCTATTTCAGAGGTAGGTATTTATCGCATAAAAAATTCTACGATAAAGCGTGTATCAGGTGGTATTAGTGATAAAAATGCCACTAAAAAACATCGTTTGAAAGAATCAAAATTTGCATTTGGATGGTATAAGGGAATTAACAGAGATATGCTCGGTTCTTGAGCACTATTTGTTAATCAAAAATTAATTATTACTGTCACACTAGCTCCAAAATATCCGTATAGTTAGTTAGAAGAATGCCAATTATTATTCAGAATTATGTTAACTTGAAACTTAAGTTTACCGTAGAGCATTAACTCAAGTAGATTCATATGCTCAGATATATATAAAGGTGCACATCATGAAATCAAAAAAGGAATTAGATAAATCAACTGATACTGAACATTCAAATAAAAGTGAGCTCAAAACAAAAAAATATGTTTTCGGTGGTATTTCGACCATTGCGATGGCATTTATTTTTGTTGGCGTTCTAGCATCTTCAGGATTTACGAATGTTTTAGACTGGACGAATACTGAAGAATTTTGTGTTTCTTGTCATGAAATGCGAGTTAATTTAAATGAATACACTGATACAGTTCATGACAAAAATCGCACTGGTGTCGCAACCACGTGTCCTGATTGCCATGTCCCAAAAGACTTTAGCTCAAAGCTCATAGCGAAGTTTCGTGCATCAAAAGATATATATCATCACTTAATGGGAACCATTGATACCAAAGAAAAATATGAGAAACATCGACTTACTATGGCAAAAAAAGTCTGGGCTATGATGCGAGAAACAGATTCAAAAACTTGCCGTAGTTGTCACACTGTTAACGATATGGCTTTTGAGGAACAACAAGGTCGTGCTGCACGTAAACATAAAAACATGTCACTCAAAAATAAGACCTGTATTGATTGTCATAAAGGTATTGCACATGAATTACCGGAAGATTATGTTGAAGATGATGCTTAGTTGAGTATTTACTTTTTACGATTACAAGAATGAGTTAAATTTAATACTTGATTTTAATAGTTAAAAAATATTAATACATAAAATTAACAGCGCTGCGGTTCATCAGAAAGATGTAAATTCACGTTATGCCGATTTTTAATATGTCTTAAAAGATACCTCTACAGCAAGTAGCACCATTCGTATTAAACATCTTCAATAACAACAAAAAAGCCACATACAAGTACGTGGCTTTTTTGCATCTAACTTTTACTATTTTAAAAACTAATTTCGGTACGTATACCAATTACAGTAGCGTCCGCTTTATTATTTACCATCCCTGGATTTGAAATTAATTGGATGTCCGGTTTTAATGATATCCATGGTGTTATTTGAGCATAATAGGTAATTTCAATCGTGGTTTCTGATTCTGCAACACCTAAATTAGCTGGGTTATTTTTAAATGAATCTGTTGGATTTGCAATAGCTACAGAAACACCAAATTGATCTTCACCGCGCCCTGGAAATAAACCAGTATAAACAAAACCTGCGCCATTATAAGTATCTATTTCATTTATTTCATCTTCTGCAACATAACCATACCGAATAAATGCAGTAAGCCCTTGAGATGGATCACCACTTTCCTGAAATAACATACCATCAGCCGCCGCATAGACACCTGAATTTTTAATATCATTACCAGCATTAATATCTTCAAGCTTGGCTTTACTGTAACCCCAATAACCTAACGATACTTTATGATAACGATCATCATCAGCTGATACATGCCCAAACTCAATTGTAGATAATAAACCATCGGTCGAATCCAATTTTATATGTGTACCTTCAGGGTCATCAGGGTCGCCTGGTACACCATCCATTACTACACCCTGCAAATAAGTTTGATCAGTAATGTTTTATGCCAATCGTAATGACAAAGAGGTAGTTGGGAAAATTGAAGGACCATTTGCACCTGACTGTGAAAAATCTGGACCAATACCATGCGACGAATTACTAAATAAGCCAGCAGTTTCAATCACATCAAATTCTGAATTTAAATCAAATAGTCCAAATAGAAACGAAAATTTCTCATTGTTAAAACTTTGCTGATACCAAATTTCATATAGCTTCCAGGTGTCAGGAGATTCTATATTATCAAAACCCTGAACATCACCAACATAATCGCCACTTGGATCATCACCGCCATCACCAAGAACATAGAAGAAAAATGTAGCGCCTTTCATATCCCATTTTTTTTCAGCATCAATGGTCATGGTTAGATCTACATTGTAAAGTGATACATTTTTCGTTTCTTGTTTTAGAGTATTACTGTCGTAATAATCCAAATTATAATAATCACCTGTTAATATGAATTCGAACTCAACTCCAGCATCGGCCATATTAGTACGGGAACCACTCCAACCGCCGAATAAAAAATTATCAGCGTACGATCCTTGCTCATCTTCGGATGCTTCAACAAAATGCATAGGTGATATAAATAAAAACGGTAGCGCGAAACGTATTAGTGGTTTAATCATAAAAATTCCTTTTTACTTTGTTAATAGTCCGTTAATTAAGATCTCTTACAATGACAATGTCTATAATCTGATTTTGTATGTTAAGTTATTTTCCTTATGGTTTTATTAAGCAATATCGTTATTGTTTAATTTTAGATTTAATAAATACCGCTTAAAAAAATACGGCTATTCGATAATATCATTACACTTTCAATTGATATAAACGTTGAATGCTCAAAGAAACATAACAGAAATAATTCATACAAATCATATAATTACTTTTACAAATATTGAATTTGATACACAATACTGTGCTTTAAATCATAGCAAACAGCTTAAATAGTGGTTAAAATAGCACTATGAACATTAAGGGTTTCTACCTACTAATTAAGGTTATGTAAAATGTATAAACCAATTTTTTATTTTCAATAACAACAGCAATAGAGGTTCACATGATTAATCGAATAACACTAGTTATAGGATTGAGTTTTTTTTATATTAGCAACATTGTTTTTGCGGGATCATTACCTGAAGTAACCGTCTACAAAAGTCCAACTTGTGGTTGTTGTACAAAATGGATTTCACATATGGAACAAAATGGTTTTAAAGTTAATGCCATCGATGTTAAAGATGTCGTACCGTATAAAATTAAAAATAACGTCATACAGAAATTAGCGTCCTGTCACACAGCTAAAGTAGGTGGTTACGTGATTGAAGGGCATGTACCGGCTAGTGACGTATTACGCTTATTAAAAGAAAAACCAACTGTCAAAGGACTGGCTGCTCCAGGGATGCCCATTGGTTCTCCTGGTATGGAAATGGGAAATAGAAAAGATGCTTATGATGTTGTGTCTTTTGATGAGAAAGGCAATAGTAAAGTGTATTCAAAACACTAACTAAATAACAGGTGGCTTTAACAACAAGCCACCTGTGAGTTACTAGAACCAGGCTCGAATACCAATAACAACCTGGCTATCTTTCGCTTTGATACCACTATCTTCTGCAAAAGTTGCCGTTTTACCAAATTTATTATTCCAGTTAACACCAAAGTAAGGTGCGAACTCTCGCTTGAATTCATATCGAAGTCGAATACCGATTTGTGAATCGGACAATCCTGAACCAATTGCTAGCTCGGTATCTTCTTTAGAATGAAAATTCAATTCAATCTCTGGTGTTAAAATCCATTTTTGCGTGAACAGAATTTCATACTCGGCTTGTAAACGTAATCCGATTCGGCCGCTATCACCAATGAACAGTGCACTATCAATTTCATAGAAATACGGTGCAAGGCCCTGGAAGCCAACAACAATCCAATCACGTGTTGGTTTTGGATTGATGTCAGATCGTACTCCAAGCTGAAAATCCCAGTATGGCGCAATGGCACGACTATAAAGTGCTTGTAATTCTAATTCTTCAGTATCACTTTTGACACGTTCGGCATCCACTTTGAACCAGAATTTATTTAGATCTTTACCAAGCCATACCTGCCCTTCCAATACTAAAGGATCATCACCATCAGTTGTTCTTGTTTCAAATTGATCGATCATGAATTTAGTAATAAGAGGATCATCCTCCATTCCACCAGCAAATACTGAACCCGTTACTAAAAAGCCAGTTAAGGCGATAAAAAATAATTTTTTCATTTTGTTCTCCCCTTAACTCACTTCTACTTTTCGAAACATGCCCAGC
>CAYOHQ010000269.1:0-4900 GCA_964403805.1 uncultured Thioalkalispiraceae bacterium
GATATACAAAAAGCAATTATTGATTTAAAAATACTTCAAGCTACACCCGAAATATTGGGCATTGTCAGCACGAGTGAAAATACTAGTAATCCCCTTTTAGATAATTCGACAAACTTGGTCTGGAAAAAAAGGTTGTTAACGATTTTTAAAGAGTTTTTACTAAGAAACTCGCAATATAATAAAATTAGTTTTATTGGGCTAGCCGATAGTGGACGAGAAATAGTTAATGTAAAACGGGTTAAAGGCGAAATTGAAACAGGTTTAAGTAATTTACCAAGAGTAGGGCAACAGAACTATTTTAAACAATCAATATTACTTCCAAACGATCAAGTTTATCTATCTGAAATTAATCAAAAGCTTAAAGATAAATTATACAGTAAACAGGAAATCCCGATTGTACGACTTGCAGTATCGATTAAAAATTCGAAAGGAGAAGTTTTTGGTATTGTCATGATTGAATTGGATATGTCGAATTCTTTTCGTAGTATTCGTTTAGTCGATGAACAACTAGGTTACACCGGTTACATTATGAATCAATACGGTGAATTCTTAGTAGGCACTGAACCGGGTGTGGCATTTTTATGGAAGAACCGTGTGTCTCCACGAATTCAGGATATATTCAGTAATAGTGAGATTTTTTTTAAAGAAAATTACACTCAACAACAATTGTCCTTGTTAACTACATTTGATGATGAAGACCAAATTGTAGAATTATTACGTATTTATTTAAATGGTAAACAAAGCAATAATTATATTGTTTTGGCTCAAAGCATAAGCTCCGAGCAAGTTGTCCGTTCAATTATTGCAATTCGAAATAGAACAATACTATTGATAATAATTATTGGTTTTACGTGTGCAATTTTTGCCACATTATTTTCACGCTTGTTAGTAGGACCTTTAAAACAACTTACCAAATCAGCTACAAATTATAATGTAGATCAAGCTTTAAATTTCCCGAAACATCGGAGTGATGAAATAGGAGAGCTATCGCGTTCGATTCTCAACATGATTGAGCGCATTCGAGAAAGAGAAGAAGCAATTGCTTTTAATGAAACGCGATTTCGGGATAGTCAAAAATTTGCCAACATTGGTACCCTGGATTGGGATATTGAAAGTAATGATATGTATTTGTCTGAGCAGATTTCACAGCTCTATGGTTTTGACACAGGTAATGTTAAAACCAATTGCGATAAATTTTGGCATGCTATTTATCCTATTGATAAAGAGATTGTAAAACAAGCAATGGACAAAAGCATAGCAAATGCTGAGCCTTATGATGTAGAACATCGAATTATTCATTCTGATAATACACTCCATTGGCTTCGTGAAACTGGTGATGTCATTACTGGAATTTCCAAGAAAACGATTCGTGTTCGCGGTATTGTTCGTGATGTTACTCGTCGAAAGGAAGCTGAAATTGCTGTTGAATCTGAGAAACAGGAGCAAATTGAATTAATTAAAAAAATAAATCAGGTTAATGAACAATTATTGCAAGCAGATAAAATGGCTTCAATTGGTCAATTAGCTGCTGGAGTCGCTCATGAAATCAATAATCCTGTCGGTTATATCAACTCAAATCTTGGTTCTTTAAAAGAATATATTAATGACTTGTTTAAGTTACTTTCTATTTATGAAAAATATGAAAGCAAATTAATTGATAGTGAATCAGAAGAAGAAATACAGGCAGTAAAAAAACAGGTTGATATTAACTATCTAAAGAAGGACTTAAAAGATTTATTGCAAGAGTCTGGTGAAGGTGTTCTTCGAGTTAAAAAAATTGTTCAGGATTTAAAAGATTTTTCGCACGTAGACGAAGCAGAATGGCAGTGGGCCGATATGCACAAAGGTTTGGAAAGTACACTAAATATTGTACATAATGAATTGAAGTATAAAGCAGAAGTCATTAAAGATTATTCAGAATTACCACAAATCGAATGCATTATATCTCAGTTAAATCAGGTGTTCATGAATTTATTAGTTAATGCAGCTCAGGCGATGACCGAGCATGGAACAATTACCATACATACCAGCACAGAAGGTAGTGGTGTACAAGTCATAATTGAGGATAGTGGTAATGGAATGGATGAAGCAACAACGAGGAAAATATTCGAACCGTTCTTTACGACGAAACCCATTGGTAAAGGGACGGGGTTGGGCTTATCGTTATCGTATGGAATTATTCAAAAACACAATGGTACAATCGAAGTTGAAAGTGAAATTGGAAAGGGAACCCGGTTTATAATCTGGTTGCCAATAGAGCAGAAAGAACAACGAGCAGCAAGTTAAAGATAAAATCATAAAACCATGACGCAAATAGATAAACAGATGAATAACAATCTACCTTCGGATGATGAGCAACAAGCCACGTTGACGGCAACACTATTGTTTGTCGATGATGAGGCAAATATTTTATCTTCGTTAAAAAGATTATTCAGACCCTTCGGATATACAATTTTAACCGCGACTAGCGGTAAAGAAGGGCTTGAGCTTTTAAAAAATAATAAAATTGATCTCGTGATTTCTGATATGCGAATGCCTGAAATGGATGGCTCCGTTTTTCTTGCACATGCTGCTGAACAATGGCCTGAAACATTACGTATATTGTTAACCGGCTATGCCGATATGACCTCAACAATTAAAGCCATTAATGAAGGTGGTATTTATAAGTACATCAGCAAACCCTGGGAAGATAATGATATCACGCTGAGTGTGAAGCAGGCTTTAGAGCAAAAATTTTTAAAACAAGAACGAGATAGATTATTGCAATTAACCCGTAAACAAAATGCTGAACTAGAAGATCTTAATACTAATCTCGAAGATAAGGTGAAATCCAGAACAGAAGAACTTGGTCAGGCAATGGCGCAATTAGAATTAACTCATACATCATTAAAAGAAAGTTATATTTCTTCGGTTAAAATTTTCTCAAATTTAATTGAATTACGCGATGGAGCAATCCCCGGTTTTTCTCGTGGTGTTGCCGATAATGCCTATAAATTAGCGATTAAGGTCGGCATGAATAAAGAAGATGCACGCACAGTGATGGTTGCAGGTTTGCTACATGGTATCGGTAAAATCGGATTACCAGATTCACTAATTAGAAAACCACAGAGCACATTTAGTACAAATGAAAAAAGTTTATACATCAAATACCCTGTAATTGGTCAAGGCGCATTAATGGCGCTGGAACCATTACATGATGCTGCAAATTTAATCCGCAGTCACCTAGAGCATTATGATGGCACAGGTTACCCGGATAAATTAAAAGGTGACGATATTCCTGTGGGCGCAAGAATTCTGAGTATTGCAAATGATTATGAGTCATTAAAAGCCGGGACATTTACCAAAGATGAAATTACGATGAAACAAATTCATGATTTTATGAGGTTTAACGGTGGTAAACGTTATGACCCCAAGTATGTAAAAGCTTTTATCGAATTACTTGGCAATGCAATAAATCAACAGGAAGATGTTGAGACAGCAATGTCCAATAACTTGAAGCAAGGTATGGTGTTGGCAAGAGACATCATTGGTGAAGATGATATTTTATTATTAGCAAAAGGACAATTGCTAACCGAACCGCTTATTACCAGAATTCAGGAATACGAAAACTCAATCGATGATGATCTCATTATCTTTATTAAAAGTGTAAGGAGTTAATGATGTACCAGATTATGTTAGTTGATGATGAAGAAAATATTTTAAAGGCGCTTAAACGTGTTTTGTCTAAAGAATATGAGATAGTTATCGAAACGTTTATAAAACCGGAAGAGGCATTAATACATGCTAGAACGAAGAAATTTGATTTGTTTTTGTCTGATTTTCGTATGCCGGTAATGGATGGTGTGAAATTTTTGACTGAAGTGAAAATATTACAACCAGAATCAATGCGCTTGATTCTCAGTGGTTACACCGATTTGGATGCGCTAATGGGTGCGATTAATGATGCAGAAATTTACCGCTTTATTACAAAACCCTGGCAGGACTATGAGCTGGTTTCAACAATAAAACAGGCATTAGAATTTAAAGATATCCAGGTAGAAAATCAACGCCTTGCTGATCAAGTTCGAGATCAACAAAATGAGCTTGATAAACGAAAACAGGTACTGGATAGTTACATCGAAAAGCATCCAGAATTATTTAAAGTTAATTGGACCGATGATGGTTCAATTGTGTTGGATGACGAAGAATATTAGTTTGTGGCAATATTTAAGATACGTGTAAGTGTAATATATCGATCTTGTAACGTCACCCTGTAAAGTATGGTTATCAACGCACTAATCATATGACTTATTCTAAATCAAAACTGGATCAACGATTTCTAGCTATTATAGACACTATAGCGGATGGAATTGTTATGATTAACAAAAATAAAAAAATAGAACTAGTAAATCCTGCTATAGAGGCTATGTCCGGTTATTTAGCAGAGGAGATGCTCGGCCAAAATATTAACATGTTAATACCTAAAATACATCATCAAGATTTTAATGATTACCTTGAAAATGTTAATTTAACTGAAACAGAAAATCATCCTGTTATCGATTCAGGAATACTTAATATTTTAGATAAAAGTGGTAGTACATTTCCTGTTGAACTCAAACTTAGTTTTGCGACTGAGGCTGATATTAATTATATAATTAATGTAAGGGATATAAGGCAAGACGCTAACGTTGAAAAGCAATTTCTTCATTTAAGCTATCACGATGCTTTAACAGGCTTACCTAATCGGCCTCACTATGTTGATAAAGTAAATCAAGCAATAGCAGAGGCTAAACACTCAGGAACAACTTTTGTTGTTGTCGTATTTGGCTTGAATCGATTTAAAAAAATTAATGATAGCTTGGGACAGACCGGTGGTGACGTTTTACTAATGGAAGTTGCATAACGATTTCAATTGTCATAA
>CAYOHQ010000270.1:0-4856 GCA_964403805.1 uncultured Thioalkalispiraceae bacterium
TTATTATAAAACCGTGTTTTTTAGTAACCGTTTTTTCATAATTTTCTAACCGGGTTTTCATTTGATCCGATAGTGATATGTGCTTACCCAACATGCCTTTTGTTAATTGTAAATCGTCTTTTAAATCTTCCATTGTGGCACTTTTACCATATAAGCCATAATGAATTTTTAAATAAAAATATTTACCAACCACGCCGCTACCGGCAACCAACAACATGCTAAAAAAAGCGACAGTGCTGTTTATAGAGCCTAGTTGGAAATTACTGTGGAATAAAATTAAAATTGGTCCTAGAAGGCCTAAAAACATGTGCACCCGAAACCAATATTTTACACCCCCCATCTTACGCATTGGTCGCCATTTTTTACGCAAAGGGTAGGTCAATAATAGTAACATGGCTAATCCACCAACTATACCTAACCAGTAACCGATACCTTCTTCAGGTGTTATATAGCTGTCTGCTGAAACGGCCCAGCCATAAATAATGATACCGATAACAATAATCGACACAATGAAAACCGTGGGGTTTCGTTTTGGTTTAGCATGTAAAGGATCAACTGAATTTTCGCTGCTGGTTACTTTGGTCGAAACCTTGTTTTCTGTTTTTTCCTGTTTAGCAGAGTCTGCTGCTGGAGCTGATTTTTTTGCTGATTTAGGGCGGCTGGAAGTCGATTTTTTAGCAACCGGAGCAACACTAGTGGATTTTGCCTTCACTTTAGTTGAGCTTGTTTTTTTGACAGCAGGCTTGCTTGTCGCAGCAACACCCTTGTTAAGCGCTTTCTTTTCTGGGGTCTTGGATGTTAGTGCTTGTTTTGCTTTAATTTTTTCAGCTGGGGCCGACATATGTGCTCTCTTCTATATAATTCAAAGTGTTAAAACTATTTTCGTCCCAATAACGACACACTTTAGGATTCAAGTATACAAAAGTTACTTGAAAATGATCGTGATGCCGTTCTTATCTTGACCATGACCTAATAATTATTTTTATGACTTGCACTATGAATTATATCACTAGATCGATATTAATATCGTTGCAAACAGTGATAAATGAAATTTTATTGTGACCCAGTTCTCGTTTGTTTAATAAACAAACAAGACTGAGTCTAATGTGATAATACTTAATTTTGATATAAGATATTAATTATTCAATAATTTTTTTGAATTTATAATATTACATGGGTTCAAAAGCAAGTAATTCATCAATTGATGCGGTATTACCAAGACCGTTCCCTGGCATAACATTATTTAGATTACCGACATCATTATGGATGGCAAGATAATTCAATACCACGGCTTCAGCCAACACATCAACATTACTCGAAGCAACATTAGCGGCTGTTTCAACTGTGCCGGTCGTTTTGTAACTACCAACCTGAGTTCGACGCATGGTTGGCTTACCTGCAGGATCATACACTAACATCATCACTGCAGCTCGAGTTGAACTGTCTCCACGCCAACCGTATTTTGATTCTCCTGTTGCTGTAACTAACTCTGGGTCAACTGTGCCATTGCCAGAAACAGAACCATCACTAAATACATAAATCATGGTCTTACGGCCACTTAAACGCGCAAACTCCAGAGCCATACCAATACATTCACCGGCTTTCTCATCGCGAGTTTCACCACGTACCCGTTTGTTATTATGGTAATCGTAACCCCCCATTTGCACCGTTGCTGCACCGGCAAAGCCACCAATAGCGAGCTTCATGGTTGCAGCTGTACGAGCATATTCGCTATTACCAAGACTACGTGCATTATTGTTTAATTGTGTGGTACCCATACCAGCCAATATAGCAGTAATATTGGCATCCATTGATGGATCCAAATCATCAGAAGTTGCACCACCTATTGTGTTACTGGCGACTTGATAACCGCAGCTCAATACTTTATTGACATCGTTACCCACAGTGGCATTGGTATTCACAATATCAATTTTTCGATCACTAATATTTTCTACGGCTTTTACTAATGCTGCACGCTCGTCTGGTGTTGGGAGCAATGTTCCTAATGCACCCGTATCAGCCAGGCTTCGCGCTTCGTTGGTTGATGACACTTTAGTAGGCAATCGCGTTGAATCAAACATCGAATCGGGTGATTGCGAGCGGCCACCGGCATTATTATCAGTACTTGAACCTCGTGTCCCGACCAGATTAACAATCGAACCGGATGCCCCCGCATTATTAATGCCATAAACAGGGTTATGGGGATTATTACCAGTGTCGTTCGATGAACGAGCACACATCACAGCGCCATTAACATTGGCTAAGGTTGCTGCTGTTGCAGCATTTCTAATGCCGCGAAGCAAGGCACTATCGGCATGAAAAAGAACATCGCCTGCGGCCGGGTTTGTATTGCCATTAATATCAACCACCTTACCGGCAACATTCGGATTAATTGCAGCAGGTAGACCGAGGTTGGCATAAGATTCAGCTGGTAATAAATCGGATTGTAAGTTACTACCAACCATCACATTTGAACCGGCTAGATTTGCACCACCAGCAAGGTCAAAGCACATAAATGCGGCTTTGCCCGAAGCACCAATACTGATACCACAATCTGCCAACTGTTCTACACGTGCTTCCACTGGACCACTTTTTAGCAAACCCGCAAATATCGATGGAATGGTAACAAAAGATCCCCCTGCAACTAAACCTTGTGCCAGAAAATCACGCCGGGTTACCGGACGTTCATGATTTTCATGTTGTAAAGGTTCTAAGCCTGTATCGTATGGTATTTTTTTATCTGACATTTTATTGCCTCTTAAGCTTCTTAGCTAAATTAAATTATTTATAACTCTAAATTTATGTTTGTCTATATTGTTATTACTCATTAAACCTTTAATAAACCATCATCGGAGCACTACTTAATATCGCAATACATGCTGTTTTCTTAGCTTTTGCCATATCATTACAACTGGTTATGTCGGTTCCATTACCACTACAACCAATACCCGTGGTTGTTAACAAGGTATAGATATCAGCACGAACACCCGTACTATTTGGTTGAGAAACCAAGCCGGCACCAATTATTTTGTTAACACCCAGGTCTTGAATTTGCATCGCAGTTGGGTTTGCAGTACCAAAGTAGTTATTGTTGCCATCGATCATTCGAGCACAATAGTCCAATGCATGTTTCATCACGACAACTTGATTTGATGCAACGAATGTCATAATGCTATTTGAACTCGGTAACTGGCTCTTGAGAGTAATATAAGAGTTGTAGGTATCCGATTTTGATACTCCAGTTAGCACCGACATAGTGTCATTGACCTGATCAAAATTTCGAATACCATTAACCGGTACAACGACTGTGCTGGTATCAGCTGGTAGTGCTGGTGGATTTGCTTCAACAATTACATTCTGCTTTGTGCCAATTCGTTCAAATTCAAGGAAGAACGAGTCAGTATCAATACCACCACTTTGAGGAATAACAACACCCAGAGTTGAAACTGCTTGGCCATTACTTGTTAATAATACACTCAGGTTTTTCAATGATTGACCAACCGGAGGCGTAGTACCATTAACACCCACCCGGATATTATCCATTTGAATGTTATAACCCGTTGCCTGAACCGGTGTTGCTATTGCTGTTGCAATGGCAGTTTTCTCGGTAAAAGTTAAGGTTTGTAAACCAGCAGTATTCATGCTCTTTGTAGTGTCAGCAATGGCGGCATCAATATCAGCAACTGTTTTGCCAGCAAGACTGCCGTTTATTGACGTTCCAGGCGCTGCACCATGACAACCTGCGCAGTTAGTTTGATATAACGCCAATCCATCAATTGGTGCAACATAGGTTGAGCTTAAACGTGTCTCGATTAAGGTCAGGTTAGCATCAGATAATCCCTGCAATGTTGTTGTTTGCATAGTTGGTACATTTGCAATCGCTGCTTTTATTGATGCTAATGTTCGATCTGGTAATGTTGAAGTTGCTCCATGACAACCCTGACAATAAGTTGTATAGAGTAAATCACCATTTTGAGCAACTGGAATACTTGATGTTCCACCAGTTACTTCAAAAATCGGATTAGCGAACAAATACGCATTGCCACCAAACTCACTTGCAACCATTTTAATATAACTATTCGGAACATTAGTGTGCTCACTAATATCAAAGCGTAATGTCACACTCTGACCACCAATGCTGGCATTAAAATTTTGTTTTACTTGCTCAGCAGTTAATGCAATATCATGCACCGCCATTAACTTCATAGTACCTTTCCAGTTTCGGTCGGCATTACTGAATTCATTGCCAAGCACTAAGCGGTAAGTATTATCCCAGTTATTAGTTGCGGTCGCATCACCACGGATGGTTTGCGGCTTGTTATCACTAACAATTAGCTCGCCATCGAGATAAATTTTTCGACCAGTGGTTTCATCAAACGTCATTACGACGTGAGTTAAAGTATTCGGTAAGGAACCAGCAGCCGTGTTTAATGCATTATTATTACCATTTGCACCAGTGTAGTTACTACGATTTCGGAATCGTACATAAGCATTAGCATCAGCTTGTTGACCAATTTGCCCCATTGTGAAGTTACTGCGTGAGCTACTGATTGCGTATGTCATTAGTCGATACGGCGTACCACCGGCATTCTGTGCAGCATCCGGAGTTACCCACGCTTCAAGACTAAATTGTCGAGTCCCAGCCGGGCCACCGATATTGTCATACACTTTTTTACTGTCAGCTAAACTCGCAATGGCTTTACCTCCAGCAAAAGTTAAACCACCGTCTGCTTCCCATGTGTAGTTACCTTCTAATTTTAAATTTAAAGGTGTACCTAATACACTGGAATCCGTTACGGTTTTGCCATCGGAACCACCTTGATCTTCAAACGTGTAAAGTGCAATGGTTCTGTCAT
>CAYOHQ010000271.1:0-4831 GCA_964403805.1 uncultured Thioalkalispiraceae bacterium
GTATGTTTTTTTCAATATACAGTATTTCAATAATATTAATTTTATATGTCGTTTTATTTAGTTCCTTTATTACTTTTATTTCGAGTTTTTTTCAATTATATGAAACCTTCGGTAAGGAAGTTAATGTCATAGAGTTAAGGTTGGCAGACATTTTTAAGTTTTACACTCAATCTGTAACGACCACACTGTGGACAGCAAATTATGATGATTTGAAGAAAAATTTAAAAGGGATTATTAAAATACCGGATGTTGTTTACGTAACTGTTTTTGTTGATAATGAAAATATAATAAGTCTTGGCGAGAAACATCAAGATAGAATAGTTATTTTAAAAAAAAATTTAACGTATTCTTATCGTGGTAAAAACATAGCACTTGGTTCTTTGTATATTCAGGCAAGTCTGGAATCGGCATATCAAAATGTTATTGATAATATTATTTTAATACTTATAAGTAATGGTATTAAGACCTTTTTTGTAACATTCTTTATTTTATATATTTTTAATTTTCTGGTTACACGCCATTTACAGCGAATCGCTAACTACACGCTTGAGTTGGATTACAATAAACTGGATTCAAATTTAACGCTGGATAGAAAAAAACAGAAAAAATCGGATGAACTTGATAACGTTGTTAGCGCTATTTCTACGATGCAAAAGAATATTCAGGATCACATTCAACAAATAGAATTAAATCAAGAAAGAGTAACACTACTGCTTAATTCAACTGCTGAAGCAATATATGGCGTAGATACCATTGGTATTTGTACATTTATCAATGAATCCTGTATCAAGTTGTTAGGATATAGTAAAGAGTCTGATCTTTTAGGTTTAAATATACACGAAAAAATTCATTATAAATATTCTGATGGAAAGCAGTATGATGTAAAAGATTGTCAAGACTATAAAGCCTATCTTACGGGGATTAGTTCACATTGTGATGATGAAGTTTTATGGCGAGCGGACGGAAGTTTTTTACCAGTAGAGTATTGGTCGTATCCGGTTTTTCATGATAAGCAAATAACCGGTGCAGTCGTTACATTTATCGATATAACTGAACGCCTTGTTGTTGAAGAGGAATTAAACAATCATAGAGAACACCTGGCTGAATTAGTTGCCGCACGTACCATAGAACTTGAAAATAGTAATAAAGCATTAGAATTTTTTTCCTATTCAGTATCACATGACTTGCGCACTCCGTTACGGGCTATAAATGGCTTCAGCCAATTATTACTCGAAGATTACTCGGGGAGTTTTACAAATGATGCTAAAAATTATTTTAATCGAATTACCAATGCGGTAAATAATATGTCAGTGCTAATCGATGATTTATTGTCATTAGCGAGTGTCTCACAGTCAGAATTAAATATTGAGGATGTAAATATTAAAAAAATAATACAGCGTATTATTAATTCTTTACAAGATGAATATCCAGAACGGACAGTAACAGTCAGTATCGATGTTGATGAGATGTTCTGTGACAGGAATCTAATAACAATTGTGTGGGATAATCTAATTCGAAATGCCTGGAAATATACAAGTAAAACAAAAAATGCAAGTATCAAAATAGGTTTTAAGCAAGATGCAAACAAAATTGTTTATATAAAAGATAACGGTGTAGGTTTTGATATGAAGTTTGTAGATAAAATTTTTTTACCCTTTCAACGCTTGCATAAAAAGGAAGAATTTGAAGGAACAGGAATCGGGTTGGCAACGGTAGATAGAATCATAACGCGTCATGGCGGAAAAATTTGGGCTGAATCTGAGATCAACATTGGCACTACAATTTTTATTAGTTTATAAGATTTAGACTTAGTATAACCTTAATTCCATTAAGCGATATCTTTGACGAAGTTATAAGTGCAAGCTATATTTAGGGTCATAAATCAGTAAAGATGTATTCACTGGAGTAAAGTATGCTTAAACAGGTCATCCTGTTAGTGGAAGATAATCCGGACGATGCGATGCTAGCTGTGCGTGCGTTTAAAAAAAATAAACTTGTCGCTGAAATAATTGTTGTTTGTGATGGTGTTGAAGCTTTGGAATATTTACATTGTGAAGGCGAATATACAAACCGCGATAATAATGAATTACCTGATATTGTTATTCTTGACTTAAACCTGCCCCGATTAAATGGCCTTGAAGTTCTAAAAAATATTCGCGCAGATGAACGAACTAATTTATTACCAGTAATAATGCTAACCTCGTCTTTAGAAGATAGTGATGTTCTTAGTTGTTACGGTCTCGGTGCTAACAGTTATATTCATAAACCAATCGATTTTGATAAATTTTCTGATATGTCCCGACAGTTGGTTGATTATTGGTTTTCTGCAAATATTACTCCACCAATAGGCGGGATTGCATAAAGTGAGTATCCCGCTACGATTATTAATTGTTGATGATTCTGAAGATGATGCCCTTTTACTGGTGCGTGAATTAAAAAAAGGGGGGTATGAAAT
This sequence comes from uncultured Thioalkalispiraceae bacterium, assembly GCA_964403805.1. Taxonomy (GTDB): domain Bacteria; phylum Pseudomonadota; class Gammaproteobacteria; order UBA6429; family Thiohalophilaceae; genus CAYQUC01. Next base: position 2,456 of record CAYOHQ010000271.1, read on the forward strand.
CGTCTATGAGCGCGTCGAAAATGGCGAAGATATGCGCCATGCGATTGCCGGTAGCAGCTGGGATATTATAATTACCGATCATAATATGCCGGGTTTTGACTCAAGCCAGGCATTACGAATCGCGACCGATAGTAATAATGATACGCCAATTATTATTGTGTCTGGAGACATGGGCGAAGATATTGCAGTTGCTGCAATGAAGTCCGGTGCTACTGATTATATTATGAAAGATAATTTGTCGCGTTTAGTGCCTGCTGTGCAACGCGAAGTTCGAGAATCTGAATCGCGTAAGGCTCGCCGTCAAGCTGAACAAACTATCATTCACATGGCCTACCATGATGCCTTAACCGGACTGGCTAATCGAAATGAATTCGAGCATCGATTGAAGGATGCTATCACAGCCTCTAAATTACGGCATATCCAACATGGATTAATGTATCTGGATTTGGATCAATTTAAAATAATAAATGATACCTGTGGTCATGTTGCCGGTGATGAATTATTACGCCAACTTTCAATTCTACTCAATAGCCAGATACGGGAAACCGATACCCTGGCACGATTAGGTGGTGATGAATTTGGTATTTTATTGGATAATTGTCCTATCGACACGGCAACCACCATAGCTCAGAATATAATTTCTAAAGTCAGTGATTTTATTTTTCAATGGCAAAGTAAATCAATAGATATCACTGCCAGTGTTGGCCTGGTTGCGATTAATAATAAAAGTCGCAATGTTTCAGCCGTTTTAAGCTCGGCAGACATAGCCTGTTACACCGCTAAAGATTTAGGTCGTAATCGTATTTATATCTATAAAGAGGACGACAAGGAATTATTACGCCGCCACGGTGAGATGCAGTGGGTATCACGCATTCGCACGGCAATCACGAATAATGAATTTGAACTATTTCGTCAAAACATGATGATATTGGGTAAAACTGAAACCGAGGCTATGACAGCACATCCCAGTTTTGAGTTTTTAATCCGCTTAAAAGACAATAATGGTGAAATTATTCCTCCGGGTGCCTTTATACCGGCTGCTGAACGTTACAATCTGATGCCCGATCTGGATCGCTGGGTAATCGATCGTGCATTCCGGTATTTATCCGATAATTTCCAACGTATTATTTCAAATGAAAATCCTGTTTACGCATTTATAAACCTGTCTGGTGCATCATTAAGTGATGATAAATTTTTTGATTATATACGTGATAAATTTAAGGAATATAATCTAAACCAAAAAATAGTATGTTTTGAAATAACAGAGACAGCCGCTATTACGAATTTGCAACTTGCGATTGACTTTATCCGGGATATTAAAGAACAGGGCTGTAGTTTTGCGTTGGATGATTTTGGCAGCGGCTTGAGCTCATTTACCTATTTAAAAAATATTCCGGTGGATTTTTTGAAGATAGACGGCAGCTTTGTGCGCAATATGATTTACGATAATATGGATGAGGCTTTCGTTATCGCAATTAATCAATTAGGACATGTAGCCGACCTAAAGACTATTGCTGAATTTGTTGAAAATGAACAAACACTTGATATGCTTAATAAAATTGGTGTTGATTATGCTCAAGGTTATGGCATACACCTACCAGAGTCGATTGATATTGAAGAACATAATTTTATCGCTAACTCCGCAAAGCAGAGTAATGACAGAAGCTAAAGTCAGCCTCAAATACCGTCTTTTCAACACTAAAATATTATAAAAAACGTGAATACCGCGACGAAAACTTTTTCTAATATCACTCAAACTAAACTATATTAGAAACTTCTAAAATAATTCATAAAAAGTCTTGACCGAATTGGTGTGCTGCGTATAATGCGCGACTTCCCTAATGAAGGGAACGGAATTAACACAGCAAGGCTTTAAAAATAGTTCAGTTTCAACGATTATTTTATTTTAAAAGCTTGACGAACAAGAAGATTTACTAGATACTTGATCGTCTTTGCTGATACAAATTCAGCTGCTCTTTAACAACTTAGATTAAGTAATTTGTGTGGGTACTTGCGTTGACGATATTCTTGCGAAAGACGTTGATGTAAGTAACCTAAGTCAATTAAGAAACGTAAGTGTTTTAATAGAATTAGGATTAAATACTTTTCATCACAAAGGTTTTGTTACACCTCAATGTAACAGCAAACTTTTAAATTGAAGAGTTTGATCCTGGCTCAGATTGAACGCTGGCGGCATGCCTAACACATGCAAGTCGAACGGAAACGATGGGAGCTTGCTCCCAGGCGTCGAGTGGCGGACGGGTGAGTAATGCTTAGGAATCTGCCCATGTAGTGGGGGACAACCTGGTGAAAACCAGGCTAATACCGCATACGCCCTACGGGGGAAAGCAGGGGATCTTCGGACCTTGCGCTATT
>CAYOHQ010000272.1:0-4827 GCA_964403805.1 uncultured Thioalkalispiraceae bacterium
CGGATAGTAAATCACCGGAGAAGTATGGAGTAGGTGCATTTCCTGTGAATTACCCTAATGAGCTTGATTTACGATTAGGAAAAACAGGTTATGGTATTTGGTTACACGGTATGCAGCGTTCTTTTTTTAGCAGACCACCACTAGACAGTGAAGGTTGCGTGGTATTATCGAATAATGATCTTAAAAAAATACAGCATCAGTTAGTTCCAGGTAAAACACCAGTTATTATTACAGAACATATCGATTGGTTAACCAAGAAAAACTGGTTTAAATTGCAACAGGATATTATAGCCTCAATAAATAAATGGCGAGATGATTGGCAAAGTATGAATATCGATAAATACTTGAGCCATTATTCAAAAGATTTTTTTACCGGTTCGCATAATGTTACATCCTGGAAGAACAGAAAACGAAACCTGGCAAAATCCAAAACCTATCAAAAAATCAAATTAAGTGATGTTTCATTATTTTCATACCCATCATCAAAGCCAAAACAAAATGATATCGTTGTTGTTCGGTTAAAGCAGGATTACAAATCAAATAATTTTAGTAGCGAGATGGAAAAACGTTTGTATCTGCGTAAAGAAGCGGATAAGTGGCAAATATTGTATGAAGGAAAATGAAATTAATTTAATATCGAATTAAATACCATAATTGCCCCATATACTCCCGTAAAATAGAACGAGATTTATACAAACCACCTGCAGTTGGTATAAGCGATAATATTAATGGTTTGTTTTTAAAGTTTGTATCGAAATTGATAGGTGCCGATATTACGATAAAACCGGCTTTCTCAAATATAGCCTGTGAGCGTTTTATGTGAGAAAAATCGGTGACCAGTATTATTTTTTTGATTTTTTCTGCTTGTAGTAATTTAAAACTCAATATTGCATTTTCACTCGTATTACGGCTATTGCCTTCAACCCAACGGGTTTTGACATTAAAATCTTCCTGCAGTGATTGTTGCATTAATTCTGCTTCACTAAATCCATCACTATAAACTTTACCTCCGGTAACCAATAGCGGTAATTTTGTTTTTCGGTGTAAGTAAGCACCATAACGGATTCTGGATAAGGTAGATTTAGATACAGTATCATTATTAAATTCAGGTGCATTTTGATAACGGCCACCACCTAATACAATAATGGCTTTAGCATTGGTATTTTCTAATATAAGTTCGGATACGGGCTTGATGCTATGGTTAGGGTAATTTAAAAAATACGCGGTAATGGGTAAGCTTAAAATAGCCAGTGAGAAAAAACCGGTTAAAATTAAATAGCGTCCGGCTCGATGGGTTCGTCGTAATAAAAAGTAACCGAGCAGCATCATAGCAATGTTAATTCCCGGTGGTAATAATAAATTCTCAATTATGCGCGTTATTATTAATTCCATAAATTTAATTAGCCAGTAAATGCAGTATTTTTTTAACGAGTTTTTCAGATATTAAATTACAGTTATCTAAAATATTAAAATCACGAATTTGAGTAATGGCAGCATTTTTTACACCACAGGGGTTAATGAACTGATAAGGTGTTAAATCCATGTCTATATTTAGTGCTAATCCATGATACGTGCCTTTTTGCTTAACCCGCAATCCCAAAGCCGCAATTTTTTTACCGTCGACATAGACCCCCGGTGCATTAATGTCACCCTTGGCAATTATTTTATAATCTTGTAGTAAATCAATGATTGCTTGCTCTATTAACCTCACAAGGTTTCTGACACCCATCTCCCTGCGTTTTATGTCTATAAGTAGGTAAATGACTAATTGCCCAGGGCCGTGGTAGGTGACTTGACCACCTCGATCTGTTTTAACAATCGGGATAGAATTTTTGGTAATAATATGTTCGGGTTTACCATTAAATCCTAATGTGAAGACCGGATCGTGTTCAGTAACCCAAATTTCGTCTGGTGTGTCGGGTTGTCGATTGGCTGTAAATTGTTGCATTTGTTGCACTATATGCTGATAGTCTTGCTTACCGAGATAGTGAACTTTAATACTTGTATCTGCTGGATGGTTTAATTCAGGCATAATTATAGCCGTTATAAACACATAGTGACATGTTCACATGCTGTTAGATCGAGATAGATATTATCAAGCTGTTGTTTACTGGTAGCGGTGATAGTGACAGTAATTGAAATAAAGGTACCCTTGGCACTACTCCGTGTTTGAAAAGCATCATCGGTAATATCTTTTACGTGTTTATTTATTATTGATCGAACGGAATCATGTAATTCAGTGATATCTTTACCCATAACCTTTATTGGGAAAGAGCAGGGGAATTCAAACAGGGTATCATCGCTACTCATGAATTACTCACAGAGTTTTGTTTTATACTCGTTAAACGCCAGATGTAACTTATTCCAGATTGGCCCTGGTTTACCAGTACCTATTTTTTTATTATCCAGTTTAGTAACGGGTAAAATATCTTTCATGGAGCTGGTTAGCCAAACTTCGTCGGCAGAATCTAATAATGATTGTGGTATGGGTTCTTGTCGAATATCCAATTCTAGCTCTGCTGCTAACTCAACGACTAAATCGCGGGTAATTCCGGGGAGCACTGAATTCGTTTTGGGAGGTGTATGGATGATATTGTCTTTAACAATAAAAACATTACTTGCTGCACCTTCAGTCACAAAACCATCTTTAATTAATAATGCCTCAACAGCATTTTTTTCATAGGCTTGTTGGCGTAGCAAAATATTTGCAATAAGTGCTGTCGTTTTTATCTGGCAATACTGCCAACGAATATCATCCATAGTAACAATGCTTACACCATTTTCTAAAATGTCTTTATTTAAAGTTGCTAATGGTGAAGCCATTATAAAAACGGTAGGCGTTAGATCATCTGGATAAGTATGGTTTCGAGGTGCAACTCCTCGGGTAATCTGTAAATAAATGGACAGCGTTCCGGAATTATTTTTAACAATTAATTCCTGCAGGACGGCTAGCCATTTTTCAGATGAATACGGATTTTTAATTTTTACACTGGTTAAACTATTATTTAATCTAGTTAGGTGTTCTTCAAACCGAAACAATTTTCCGCAAAATACCGGTATGACTTCATAAATGGCATCACCAAATATAAAGCCCCGATCCAGTACTGACACTTTGGCTTCATCAAGTGGTAAAAAACTGTTATTTAGATAAACAATTTGATCTGCCATAATAAATTAAAACATCTTATAGGAATAGTAATAAGAAACCATCAACCATACGACTCCATAATCCACCTTCCGGAATATCGGTTATCGATACCAGTTTTCGTGAAGTTATTTTTGATTTACCAAGAGTAACATCGACAGTACCGTATTGTTGTCCTTTGAATATAGGAGCGGTAATATTTTGATCGATAGTCATGGTCGCTTTGACTTTACTGCGTTGTCCACGAGGAATGGTTATGTAAAGCGGTTCTAATAAGCCTAATTGAATTTCATCAATTTCACCTTTATATACACGGCGAGTAGTGAGTTGTTCGTTAGCTTGATACAGTAAATGACTTTCGTAGAATCTAAAGCCGTAATTTAATAATTTTCGGCTTGCGCTGACACGAAGTTTTTCGGATTTTGTACCGAGCACAACAGAAATTAATCGCATTCCCTTGTTTGTAGCCGATGTAATTAAACAATAACCGGCAGAGTCTGTGTGGCCGGTTTTTATACCATCGACGCGATCATCGATCCATAATAACTTGTTTCGATTTGGTTGAGTGATACCATTATAGGTATACTCTTTTACACTATACCATTTATAGTATTCCGGAAAATCGGTAATAATTGCTCGTGTTAAAATGGCCAAATCGGAAGCAGTTGTATAGTGTTCTTTGTTTGGCCAACCGGTGCTATTAACAAAATGTGTGCCCTTCATTCCTAAAGTATCAGCGTGTTTATTCATTAATGTTGCAAATGTATCTTCACTGCCGGCGACATGTTCCGCTAATGCAACACTGGCATCATTTCCGGATTGAACTATCATTCCCAATAATAAACTTTTTACATCAACCCTTTTATTAACCTCGATAAACATTCTGGAGCCTTTCATGCGCCAGGCTGCTTCACTGATAAGAACCTTGTCTTCAAGTTTAATGCTGCCATTTTTAAGCTCATGAAAAACGGCATAAGCAGTCATGATTTTGGTAAGACTAGCGGGTTCAATACGTTGATCATCATTCTTGCTAGCTAAAATTGATCCAGATTGAAAGTCGATTAATACAAATGCTTTTGCCGGTATTTTAGGTGCACTTGGAATGATGGCGGCAGCAGTAGCTGCATTGCTAAAATTTAAACAAATAACTGTAAGCAGTATGGTTAGAGAATATAGTCTATTTTTAATCATGTGATTTCGTTTCATCATCGACTTTAATTAGGTTAATAAATAATAAAGATATCGTTAGTGGTATCATATCATTATTTATAAAATCATGTAATTTTATCTAATATATTGAAAATAATGAATTTTGATTGATTAAATACGAATTCTTAATTCCACCTTCACTGCTCTTAATTGCGGGTGCTTTTTGATTAGTAACAATTGTTTAGTTTTATTACGATTAATCGATTACCACATGGGGTAAATCCAGGCCCATATTTTTGACTTTTAAGGCCAGTTTATCGGCTTCGGTAACACTGTAAATCGGGCCTATTTGAACACGGTAAATTCGTCGTTTGTCGGATTTATCACTGTTTATTCTAACATTGTTAAAATAATGAGTTAATTTATTAAAAAGTTGCTGTGCATTTGTATTGCTAATAAATGCACCGACTTGTAAGTACATTATGTAACTGTCTTTGTTACTGTTAACCTTATGTTTTGATTTTGTTGTTGGT
>CAYOHQ010000273.1:0-4812 GCA_964403805.1 uncultured Thioalkalispiraceae bacterium
TCATCACACTATTCTAACTGTTACTGTTGACTAAACGTATGCTCTTCCATTTTATTATCCATTTTCCCTACAGTTTAGAAGAATGCCAAAAAAACATACATAGTTAATTAAATTTTAGAATGACGATACAATAGATAACGACAAGACAAACTATATAAATACAGTTTATGAATCTTACTTTTCCATTGCGCATTGATATGCTGATGTGCTGATGCAAGAACCACTTTCCAGGTTTCATCTGCCATCGTAGTTAACCAGCGCTTAAGTGGCTCCGGGCTATTTTTGGCATACAAACGTAATACCGTAATGGCATTACCTGTTTCATTTTGATAGCGAGCTTTTGTTACGTCAAATGATTTTTTGGATGGGTTCGGTGACAAATTAATTTCATTAACAAAATCACGTAAAACCTGAATTTTTTTAGTCACTTCATTAATAGATGCCGGTTGTTGTGGTGTTTCTCTTAATAACGAATTAATTTCTTTAAAATTTCTATCAACTTTATTGCCAACGTATTTATTTAGTAACGACTGGCCTTTATTGTTTTTTACTTTGTCATCAATAAAATTTGTTAACATTGGTGGCGTTAATTGCGTTTGTTCTTTGGTTACATTTAATATTGCTAATAAGGGAGATGACACAGGATCTGTAAAACTGGTTAATACTTCGCTTGCATGCTTTAAATCTTTAAACTCCAATAATTTTAATGACGTAAAAACGCTATCCCATTTACGAGTATAATCTGCTAAGTAGTAACCTTTAACCTTTTTACTTATTTCAGCTAAATCTGCTTTTATAAAATCAACTCGTGCGGAATTATCATCAGATAAAACCCACTGATCATTAACAATATTTGCTAGTAATGGTGAATTTACTGAAAAATCAATCGTTTTATACCCCTCAAGAGTAAACAATAGTGGTAAATGCAATGATTGTGTTGATTCATCATCCAGCTTATAGGTTGCACGCACGTTTACACCAAACTTATTTAATAAATCGACATCTTGATTTAAATCAATATTGGTTCGTATTCGACTATAAATACGTTGCGCTACTGGCACTCGTAATAAATTTGAACGTGTTTGAGCCACAAGAACATTATTTAATTTTACTGAATTTATTTTAAGTGATAATAGATTTTTCAAGTGTTGCTCTAATTCTTTGCGTGAAGTTGCTTCACCTTGAAACTTTTTTGCCCAGTTTGTATTAAACCAATCAAGTATCTGTTTCTCGTCAAGATGATCAGTTTTATTAAACATCACATAGGTTCTAAAAGTATTGTATAGATCTCCACCTTGATGGCCTTGCTTTAGATACAATTCCAGCTCTTTAATTAATCGAGGAAGTAATAGTATTTGTAATTGTTCAGAATACGCGTAATCAGCAGCAGCATCGACATTACCATCATATAATCCCATACTTGATAACCAGGGATGATTTTCCTGATCATATACAATGCTAGCCTTCCCAAGAACATTTAATGTTGGTAACACACCTCGGATATCATTACCCCAGGCGGTTAAGCGCTTATTTTCTGCATTAAATTCGGCAACATAGGATTTCACTTCGGACATGTACATTTCATGTCGTGTAAGACTACCCAACCAAACGATTAAAAATATTAAACCAAATCCCACGACAGTTGCGTAACTTGCATGTTTCATCCATCGAAAAGCTGTTTCGTAATTTCTGTTCGAGCCAACTAATTCTGATTCTTGAAAAATTAAATCGCGAAAGAGTCGTCCTAAAAAATAGCTTTTACCTTGTTGCGATGAAGATCGTGTTGCTTCTGATTCAAATCCAAAATTTGAAGATATAGATGACATAATTCGGTCAATGGGTGTACCGTCTTGAGTTCCACTTGTAAAATAGATACCCCTTAAGTATGGCTGAAAATGATATCGGTTTTTTATGAAAGTTTGTTTGACAAAACTTTCAACAATGGATTTCATATTCTCCATTTGCTGTGGAAACCCCTGGATTGCAGCCCGCCGCTTTGTATCTGACTCCTGATGAATTCTGCCTATTGTTCGGTCATACAACCTTTCTATTAATTTAACTAACCCATTACTTAAAAAATCGAAATCAGGGCTATCAGATGCTTTAGGCGCATTAGGTAATGTTACTCCCCATACCTGCTCACGTTCATTTCGACCAAGGTCTTCAAAGTATTCTGTAAAGCCTGATATTAAATCTGATTTAGTGAGCATTAAATAAATTGGAAAACGAATTTCCAGTTTATCCATTAACTCATCGACCCGAGTCCGTATGGTTTTAGCATGCATGATTCGTTCTTCCTCGGATTGAAAAAGTAAATCTTGCAAGCTTATTGCTATAACTGCACCATTTATTGGCCTACGGCGTCGATTTTTCTTTAATAAATTTAAAAAACCTTCCCACGCAGAACTATCAACTACACGGTGACTATCTTGTGTTGTATATCGACCCGCTGTATCAATAAGCACTGCTTCATTTGTAAACCACCAGTCACAATTTCGTGTTCCACCAACGCCCTGCAATGCACCCTTTCCAAATTGTTTTGCCAATGGAAAATCAAGACTTGATTTTACCAACGCTGTTGTTTTGCCCGACCCGGGTGGTCCGATAATTATATACCAGGGTAATTCATAAAGTGCTTTCTTATTGCCATCACCATTGAATTTTAGATTTTTTAATGTTTCAAGCGCATCTTTAAATCGATTTTGAATAATTTCTAGTTCATCAGCAGACTGTTCATTGGCAAAATCATTATTATTTTGATTCGCCTGCAAATCTGTAACGAATTCTTCATTATTTCTTTTACCCTTATTTGCTATTCGAAGGTTATTCAACCCCCATGCAATCATTAGGATAATAATTAATACAAATCGAATTACCTCACCACCTAATGGTGCAAAATTATTATCACCAAATTTAATCATAGGCCCTAAAAACCAGATTAATAACGATAATGCTATCAAGCCAATTATTGCTATAAAAATTCGATTCTTTAATAAAGAACTTATCTTATCCATAATTTAATCTATTTAGTTGTAAAACGAATTCGTCTTGATACTGAATTTGTATTTGAAATTGATTCCAGTTTAGCGACAACCGGTACACTTGAGCTGTATAACCAATATCGAAAACCTGAATAGCTAATAAACAATACAACACCAACAAAACTGGCGACAACCCACAATGGGACATAGCTTGTCAGAGTATTTTGACTTCGACCGAGACCTTGCCAATTTGGCGATAATTGACGTTCATAGTCACCCCGATATTTTCGAATAATGCTATAGAGCTCATCTCTTTTTCGATCAATTTTTTCTTTTCCTCGATTTGCTAATCCATATTTCCCTTCAAATCCAACACTTAAACAAATATATATCAGTTCCAGAATATTTAAATTTTTCGATGGTGACTCTCGTAACTTATCCAGGATTAAATAAAATTTTTCGCCTCCTGATGTTTCATTGTGAAAAACACTTAGCAACGATCGTTGATGCCAGGAACTACGGCTTCCCCATGGAGTATTCAAAACAGCCTCATCCAAAATAGTACATAAAATGTATCTCGCTGATAATACAATTTCTGAACGCAACCCTTGTTCTTTTGCACGAGATTCAAAGGTTTTTATTTCATTTATAAGCTGTTGGTGTAACCCTTCTACATCTGGATGACTAACAGCATTTCGTGTTTTTTCGAATACAGCAATTAAAACAGAGGCTGCATTCACGAGAGGGTTTAATCCCATAGTGTCACCATAAGAAGCGACATCATTATCAAAGTTTTGTTGTTGATAGTGTTGGCGTTGCACAGGTGCAGCTCGCGTGGAATAGGAATTTTGACGTCTACCACCAGGCATGGGTTTTAAAACAGTATGATCTGCACCACCTGAAGGTGTTCGAAATACTGTTTTATCTGATTTAGAATTAAAATCATCGTCTGCCATGCATGTACTCCTTATAAATTATTGACGAATTGCCCAGAATTCAAGTTCTAGACCTGGGAAATCACCACCAACGTGCATTGCGATACCACCTGAGTTTTGCAATTCTTTCCAGAAACCGCTTTGATCATCAAGTTCAAAATAAGTATATCCAGAACGATATGGTATTTGGCGTGGCGCAACCGGTAATGGTTTCATGCTAATGCCGGATATTCCAGCATTCACTAATTGACGAATTTGTTCCACAGAGGCAATTTTTAATTGCGCAGGTAACCCCGAACGTAATACACTTTGCTTAACATCAGCTCTAGCAGCTAAAACAAACATAGCAGTTCCTATTAGAGAACGATCTTTTATTTCAGCAACTTTAATTCCATATTTTTTCTCTTCAAGATTCAATGAAATTGCTGTTTGTTCATATACTGAGCTTAATCCACTTCGAATCGAATCTAAAATTGGTACAAAGCTATCTTGTAATTCATTATGTAGATAAGGTGGAAAAGATGGTGGACGTTTATTTTTGGTTACAAAAGTAGATAGCTCCCCAGCCATTTGTATTATTTGAGCATACAGATCGATAGGATGTAAGCCATTCATTTGTGATAAATGCAAACACAATGGTTCAATTCGGTTAATAAATTGTAACATCATATAATCTGCAACTTCTGCAGTTCCACCACGATTTGCATCAGCCAGTCGGCCAGCAATAGCTTCTGCGCGATGATGTAACAAACCAACTATTTCGGATAAAAATCCAACTAGTTGTGGGGCTATATTGCAATCGAGACAGGTGGCAATGTAATTATCATCTAATATAATATTTTTATCGTCTCTCGATTCTAAAATTTGTAATATTCCAAAACATGCATAGCCACTAC
>CAYOHQ010000274.1:0-4744 GCA_964403805.1 uncultured Thioalkalispiraceae bacterium
AAATAGGCTTCACCCAGTCGAAATAAACACTCCATCCTATATTCGCTATCTGGATAGTTATTCACTAAAAACGATAATATTTTTAAAAAATTGTCCATATCGCCTGTTACAGAATATGCTCGTGCTAGTTGGTACCAAACTTTGTCATTTCCAGATCGATTAGGATATTTTTTTAAGTAAGATAAGTAATAGTCAACTGCATTTTGAATTTTTTCCTGGCCTTTAGTCTGCCGCCAGGCATCATCTGGAATAGCATCAATCTCACCAGATTCCAGATTTAAATCTGCAATTCGACGCTCGGCAAAAATTTGCATCGAATCTCCATTTGATATGTCTAAATACTGTTTATATGAATTTATAACATCAATTCGATCAATAGGAGCAATTTCTGGTGTTCCAAGTGAAAAATTATGATGAGATATTGAAGCTATCATGGGTATTTTAGTACTACAACCCGAAACTAAAAATGTTAATGAGATCACTAAAATAAAAATTATTTTACTCATTGAACTATTTTTCAGTTTGTGCGATTTTATCAAGCAATCGCGCTTTAGAAAAACGGACTAAACGTTGATAATTTTGTAACCTGGATTTAGTCTTATTAATTTCTTTAATTGCCAGATACTCGAAAAAAATTTCTTTTCGCTTGATAATTTCTTTTAATTCTCTTTTTAAAACAATAATTCGATTCGTAATTAGAGAAATTTTTTTAGTATATTCTGTATATCTTTTTGACGATTTCATTTTTGTTAGAAAATTAAATTTTAATTTCTCTAAATTTAATATTAAACTATTTAAATCATTAAAATTCTTATTTATGGCCTCTAATTTGTTTTTGTTGCTCTTACTATTTATTGATGTTTCAATAACATTGAATTCACTCAGTAGTTTATCTTTTTGTTTATTTAATTCTTGTATTTTATTAACTGGCATTTCATTCACCAATAGTGAATATTTATTTTTAAATAATTTTTTTCGTTCCGTATTACTTTCTTTTATAAACGAAATTCTGGAATTATCTTTATCAATTATTTTATCAAGATATACTATATCTCGATATTTTTTTAACTCTTTTTGAAAACTAGAAGTTGCTAATAATTTCGATAAATACAGTAAAATTTTTGGAAGAGATGGATTTAATTCTTTGGATTCTAATGAAATAGTATTGTTTGTTATAGATGATTTTAAATATCGCAATAATTCTCCCTGTTTAATTAAACCAATTATTTCATCAAGCGTTGCTATTTCTAATTCATATCGTTTATTAGCATTTTTATAATGTATTATTGCAAGCCTGAATTTTTTAATTTTTTCTAAATACGCCGGTATTAAGTATAATGCTTTCTGAACAGCAGAATCGCTAACTTGTTTCTTTGTTAGCTCTGACCATTCCATCAATGCTTTGTCAGCATGATTTTTCTGTTTCATGGCAAAACCTAAACCAAGTAGGCCATTATTGCTACTTATCCCTGCAAGACTAATATCGTTAAATGCCTTAATGGCGAGTTCTGTTTTATTTTGTTGCAAAAAGATATATCCTAAAGTCAAATTTGACCTATCACGTAATGCTAAATACTCTGAACTACCTGTGATTATTTGAGTCAGTCCATGCAGCAAAGTAATAGCCTGTGTTTTTTTATGATTTTTAGCTAAACTTGAAGCCAGATTAAATTGTGCATATTTCGCCCAGTCTTGTTCATTTATAGTCACTAGACTGGTTTTTGCTTTACGAAAATTTTTATTGTGAATTGCAGAATAGAAGACCATTTCATCAAGCTGGTCTTTAAATACTATATTTAAGTTTCCACCAATATTATCAAGAGTATTTGAAACCTCACTCCAAACTCCACGTTTATACTGATCATGAGCCAAACTATACCATGCCATATCATGTTCCGATATCATCAAGGGATCACGAATGATTTTGTAATAAAGTTTGGATGCTTGTCGATGTAGACCATATTTAGAAAATAAATCACCAAATAGTTGAATAGTTTCGGGCTGTAGCAAATTTACAGAAGAATTCTTAGATTTATAACTACTGTATTTGTATAGTGTTGACAGCGATGAAAATAATCGCCCCTGGAGTGAATCAAATAACGCCAGACCATGCACTAATTTTTCTGGTAGCCTGGTTTCAATGAGTAACAAATCTGATGACTTTCCTTTTGCGTAACTATCATTAGAAACCATAGAAATACTTAACAAAATAATAAATAGTATTCGATTATAATGATTTATATGAATTTTTTTGTATAACATTTCAGGATACTCAAGTATTTCACTATTTATGTATTTTAAATGTAAAATCCGGAATTTGGCTATTTTTAATCTTTAGCTCAATTATCTTTAGACCACGTTGCTTTTCTATTACAATGCTTTCGCTATATTTATGTTCATTTTTACCATTTATTTTTCCGAAGATTGTTACAACTATCTGATGCTTTCCCTTATGCACGTTACCAAGATAAAATCGTTGCACACCGCCCTTACCTAGTGCATCAATCTCAGTTTTATTATACAAATAACTGGTAACTGGAATTTTATCAATTGACATACGTATTGAACTTATTAAAAATTTAGTATCATCATTGGTCGACACCATGATATTTAGCTGGGTAGATTCCGGAAAATAAAGACGTTCTTCTAAAACAGCGATATCACGATTTAGTGCCAAGACTTTCATTTTGATCGTATCAATACGCTCATCAAGACTTTGCAGTTTTACATTTTCTTGTCCATTCACATAAAAACAGTTCAACAGAGTTATTACCAACACTATGTACTTTATATAATTTAATCTCATACTAAACCTGCTGAAAATGCTACAAACTGTGCAATAAATGTTTATCGTTATCTAGTAATTTATTATGATGGACCGTTGATTACAATAATAATTGTGTAAGATTTGTATAGTGGTTATTATCATATTTTTAAATCAGAAATTTCGTTATCCACTAGTTAATATAAAATAAATACCCTCTACCTCGAATCGATTTAATTTTAAATTGTGTTATGTTTAGTTCCTCTAATTTTTTCCTTATCCGAAAAATTGTATTATCTATCGAACGATTAGCACCATCATATTGGGTATTTAACAACATTTTGTATAGTTTATCTCTGCTAATTATTGTATTCGGTTTATCAATTAACATCATAAACAAACTAAACTCATTATTCGAAAAACACAAACTACTATCTTTATAAATTAATTTCCCTTCCGGTTTTTTAATTGTAAAAGGTCCAAAAACTATATCTTTTTCATCTTGATTAATTATAGTAGATTCATCATTAATCTTACTTTTTAATGTTATCAATATTGATCGTATTTTTGCTAACAAATATCTATAACGTGTTGTTTTATCCAAAACATCAGCCGCGCCTGATTCAATGTAGTTTATAACTTCACGATCTGGCGTATTGTCGATATTTGTTAATATAATATACCTACCTCTAAAATCGTAAAATTTTCCATCAAGGAGTAACTTTTTATTGTTTTTAAATGTTGAAATATTTATAATTATAAAATCTGGTTGTATTATTTTACAGACATGTAAGTTAATTTTATTTTCAATTTTAATAAAAAATTCAAATTTTCTGAAATATTTTTTTAATCTATTTGCGCTTTCAAAATTCTCATCAAATATCAATATCCTATATTTAACTTCTGATAAGATATACTTATGTCTAAAACCAGTATATTTGTCTACAAAATTACGCATATCAATAATTTTATTAATTATTAGATATAGGTTGGATAGGGAATTTAAAAATAGGAGCACTGCATTTAGTATCAACATAATTTGGTAATTCGCTCACCGGGTTAAAACCGATATTCTTTGCTTTAGCAATATCCTTTAAATTAATTTTATATACATTAAATCCTTTAGTGGATCCTTTACATACTGCTGTCTGAACTCCACGAACATTAGAATTTGGTTTAAAAAACAGATGGGAACCTTTTTTCGAACAAGCAATATTGACACCGGCAGTTATTAAGTCTCTTGCCATAACTTCAACAGGATATTTTCGGTCACTACATATATTATTAAAATGATACGATTTATATACTTTTACATATGTAGGCGTTTTTGGAATACTGTTTCTATCACATTTACTAATAATAGCTCCGGGTATTAATTTTGTTGATAAAAATCCCAATTTTATCGCACTATTAAGATTACTTTTATAAATTTTAAATATATTAATTGAACCTGTTGCTTCACCACATATATTTTGTCTATAGAACAAATCAATACTTTTTTGAGAACATACAACATCAATTCCTGCATTTGTTAATATTCTAGACATTACATTCACGGGTAAACCTGATGTACTGCATTGAGTAGCACCGTCTTGTTTATACACTTTCATAAACTCACTATTTTTTGACGAAGGACTAATTTTAGTATCGTTACTGTGTTTAAATGGTAAGTCATTTTCCTGACATGATATTAATAGCATCAATGTTAGTATTAAATATAAATTTTTCATGTGGTTATCTCCTGTCTATTTAACTAGAACTTAATAATTTTATTATCTTATTTTTGATTATTTTCGAACTGTCAATCCCATAATGTAACAATTTAAAAATACAGTTACCTTATGATTAAAGTTAAACTTACAGGAATAGTAATTCAATATGAGTTTTGTAAGAATTGTATGTTGATATTTTCTAACTAATAACTATAAGCATCTAACTACGCTAATTTAGTTAACAATAGAATTATATTATAAGTAAAAT
>CAYOHQ010000275.1:0-4739 GCA_964403805.1 uncultured Thioalkalispiraceae bacterium
AAACGTTAGTTCGCAATCAACTGTCACTCGTATAAAATCACGCTTTTCATCGTACTCACGAACCATTTCTCTCTCCTGGTTTCTTGTAATTTTGAAGCAAGATTAAAATATTATAATTATTATTTTTAGGTATAACAATAGCTTAATTGTAGACTAGATGTCAGATACTTTGGTAATTTTTTAAACAAAAATAGGAAGAATGGGCATATTCTAGTCAGAATTTATTGTGCAGCAAGCTAGGCTGGGAGTTTTTAACTTTTGCACTATTTAGAAATTATTTTCATTATTTTCCAGGAATCATCCTCAGTTTCACATACTTCAAATTTAAATTCTGCTATTTGCTTTTTAGAACGGTTAATAATGCGTAAAATTCGACAAACCCGCTGGTCGTTTTTATAGGTTTGCAGCGGATTTAATAGACCAGAGTGACCTGTTTTGTCATTCATCCAGGCCTTTTTTTCACCATCTTTTAATTTTTCCAGGGAATAATATGCCGTATCGCGCATTAAACTCATATCCTCATCCGTGAAACTTGAAATTGGTAAGTCCCGCAAATAATAAAAAACACCGGCATTGGCAGCACCAGTATATAAACAACATCCTAATACAATGATCGCAAATTTGTACATAATTTTTCCGATAAAAATAAACTCATAAGAAGACTACGGTAGTAGGCTTACAATAGCATTATGTGTACTGTATTTACCATTGATACTGAACATATAAGGTTGTGTAATTACTACCACCCTTTATACGCCCGAAAACAGAAGAGGATTCAAAAATACCCGAGCGATGGTGTATGCTATAACCAAACCAGGTATTTTTTAGCATTTTTGAGTTAAACAAATCCCCCAGATCAACACCGACCGAAAAATCCATGTAATTAAGTAAATTACTCGGACGATAGCCTTTTTGATCCAGTTCTGATTGTTCAACATAGGTTATATCCCGGGTATAGGACAATCCTTCGGCAACACCCAGTCGCCATCGTGTTGGCCACTTAATAGTGTAAAAACCTTTAATTGCAACAACGTATTCCGGAAAGCCGCCTTGCACTATTGAACTGTGGTGCCAAATATAACCCGGTGTAAAATAAATCGGCATGTTAATTCCAAAAAATGTATCTGAAACCGGAACGCCATAAAACACTGATGTTAATTTATTATTATAAGGATCAGGTTCTCTATTACCTTTAACCAAATCACCCAGATTCGACGGTGTTGCTGTGCCATCTGCCACACGAATATAGGATTGGGATTTTAAACGGCTACCTTTCGGTGGTAGATTACGTTTATCTTCAAAAAATCCAAAGCCAACATATAACTCAGTTTGATTAGGTGTTCTTACGGTTGAAGCACGATAAGTATCAGGAGCAAATTGTGTTACCGAGCCACGCGCTAATAAATATAAATTTCTATGAACATGATAACGCACCGTGGCTCCGGCGGTGAGATCAAAATCATTACCGGGTGTTACTGTATCCAATCCATAATAATGGTTATTAAATTCACTGCTTTTCCAGCGTAGATCCAGTGAAGGTAAAATATCCCAATCACCGTTTATTATTGTGTAGTTTGAACGAATATTGGCATAACTTCGGCCATAGGTATCATCCATTAAGTCAACATCAACATTCAATTGTGGTGAAACGTTATATCGATATCGGATGCCAACATCGGTACCATTACCTCGTAACTCATTTTGATATTGTGACGGAATATCAAAATAGCGATATCGCCCCAAAACACCCAAAGTCCATTTATAATTATCGATAACATTGTAGCCTGCTTCTAATCCTCGCCAGTAAAAGCGTCCCTTCTCATAAAATAGTAATGGAATAAGATCACTCACAGTTTCATTTTCAGTATCAACATCAATGGGATAAGGAATTTCAGCAGAACGCAAGGTCAGTGCCAGCCCCCAAAAATCAGGGCTGGTATTTCCGGTTTGCTGTTTTTCCGATTTTATGGGCTGTGATTTTTTTTCATTCAATAAAAATGCAAGTTTAGTATTTTGTTCTCGATTTTCTGTTGACGATTCAATAACACTATCGTCAGCATATGCACTTAGTGGTAATGCAATAGTAGTTAATAATAACAGTTTTTTAATTCGAGATAGTGGCATAAGTAGAGACTACAGTTGACCTTCATGTTAAGTCGCAATTATACCATAGATGATTATTACCAATAAAAGAGTATTAGCTTAATATCGGTTTGAGCTAATTATACATCCTAATAACCCCATAAAAATAGTTAAATTATGCGAACTGTTCTGGTTTATCCAGAACAGCTCATACCGTTTTACGACCTGTTGCTGTTTTCATACACCGCATCAAGATTAAATTCCTGATCGCCCATCACAATACGTGACCAGTTTTGTTCAGCATCTCGCAGAGTTGTGTATTCCCAGCTATCTTCATTCAACATCAACTCCCGAAGCAATGCATTGTTAAGTTGATGACCACTGCTTTCGCCGATAAATTTTCCGACTATATGTGCACCGGCCAGTGACAAGTCCCCAATACAATCCAGAATTTTATGTCTAACAAATTCATTGTGAAAACGCAGCCCTTCTTCATTGACTACCTTATTGTCTTTAATCAAAACAGCATTTTGCAATGTACCGCCTTTTGCCAAACCGATTTTTTTCAAGGTTTCAAGTTGTTCTTCAAATCCAAAGGTACGAGCGGCTGCAATATCTTTTTCAAAAACAGAATCGTTAATTGACACGGACAAGGATTGTTTACCAATCACCGGCATATCAAAATCAATCGACATATCAACTCTCGGTGCAATTGCCGGTACCAAATGTGCAGCCTTATCTTTATCTTCTACAGTTACCGGTTTTGTAATCACAATTGCGCGACGTTCTGCTGCTTGTTGGGTGCGCCCCACTTGTTTAATAAGAGACACATAGGTAGCTGCACTTCCATCCATAATTGGGACTTCGGGGCCATCAATCACAATATGCGCATTATCTATTCCACAGGTGTGCAATGCTGCCAACAAGTGTTCGATTGTACTAACGCGTGTGCCGCGATTATTCGAAATGGTAGTCGACAAACGAGTATCAGTTACATTATACCAGCGCGCCTGGACTTCAGCTTTATTAGAATCGACATCACGTCGCATAAAGACATATCCGGTGTTGGGTTCAGCGGGCATAATTGACATGATAGTTTTCAAACCACTGTGCAATCCACGTCCAATGCACGTTATATTATCGTTCAAAGTATGTTGATAATATGAATCGTATATTGAATCAATTTTTATTTTGGATGTCATGATTTCGCTCCTGTTATTAATTTCTACAGGAACATTTTATGAACTTTAAGGTGTTGTGAATTGTCAAAAGCTGCCATTCACTTGTCATGAATTTATCACTTTACGCCAATGACTTATCATTAGTGCATAACAGCTTTAAATAAAGGCTATTTCAGTGAAATAACTAACTATTAGATTAGAGGAAAATTACCGGAAATAAAAACAATAATTTTATTTAAAGACTAAATAATGATTTTACGTTTGCTATTGGTCGATAATGTGACCCTTCAAAACTATTTTTACGGGAACCACAAAAACCAATCAATTCAGAATCTAAAACAACACCTGTCTCTGTATAGCGTTTAATTTTTTCAATACTATCCCAATTAAGAAAAATTCCATACTTATATTGCTTTAACATAAAAATATCATCAATTAGATATATCTGCAGTTGAGTAGTATTCGTTTGTTTAAAAATCAAAATACCTGAATTTAAGTTATCAAGCTCCTGAATAAACTCATCTCGTTCATAAGCAACTCCATCATACAAAACCACACCCTCATCAGATGTGGAAGACACAATTAACCAGGTTTTATCATTCAATAAAATCAAATTATCCAGAAATGGATGGTCACGATAACACGCATCAAAATTATCAATCATAAATCGAATAACGACATCAGTATTATTTTTTATATCTTCATATTTTCTTGACAACATTTCACTATTACTCACATTATTCTCCATACAACTACTGGGAAAATCAATAATTAAAAGAATTCATTTTTATTACTGGTAATGAATGTAATGCTTCAAATCGTGCTCTCCTAAGTACTTTAAAACCAATCAGTTCGGCATCTAAAACAAAACCCATCTCCGAAAACCGTTTTACATATTCTACTTTCTCCCAATCAAGAAAAAAATCATCACCACAAAACTGCTTCAACAAGATAACTTCATCAATCAGGTAAATGCACAATTGGTAATCAACCAGTTGTTGAAATATTAATATACCGGCATTGAGCTTTTTAAGTTCACGTATAAATTCATGCTTACTGTAAGTATTCCCTTCATATACAAGCACACCGGTATCCGATACAGAAGAAACAACCAACCAAGTTTCACCATTTAATGTCACTAAATTATCCAGAAATGGATGTTCACAATGTTCTGCTTCAAACTTTTCAACCAAAAACTGCATAATGGTTTCTGAATTACGAATTTTATCTTGAGGTTCATTGCTTAACATTCTTCGATTCGACATTTTTTTCTCCAACAATGGATTAAAATTATTTAAATCATTTTCTATGATCGAAGAATACGACAATACCAAGATTAGCACCTGTCATTGAGCGCCAATCAATTGTCATCGAAAATATTATTAAAATTAAGAGAATTTATTTAAGACTAGATGTAGTTATTTTAAATATTATTGATAATTTTACTAAATTATCTAAACCTACATTGTTACAACA
>CAYOHQ010000276.1:0-4737 GCA_964403805.1 uncultured Thioalkalispiraceae bacterium
ATTAAATCTTCTCGCCCCATGTCTTTTAATGCTTGTCGTAATAGCGGCCAATTATTAGCATCGTGATAGCGTAAGAAGGCTTTGTGTAAACGCCGTATTTTCAACTTTTTAACAGTTTCAACGTTTTCACTATCGTAACTTACTTTTCGTAAGGTATTTTTACCGCTGTGATACATCGCCGTTGCTGTGGCCATCGGTGATGGTAAAAATGTTTGTACTTGATCTGCACGAAAACCATTTTCTTTTAACCATAATGCAAGATTTAACATATCCTTATCTGTAGTGCCGGGATGCGCAGCAATAAAATAAGGAATTAAATATTGTTCCTTACCTGCCTTTTTAGAATATTTATCAAATAAAATTTTAAATCTGTCATAAGTGCCAATCCCCGGTTTCATCATTTTAGATAATGGAGCACTCTCGGTATGCTCGGGTGCAATTTTAAGATAACCGCCAACATGGTGGCTCACCAATTCTTCGACGTATTCAGGTGATTCCACCGCCAGATCATAACGAACCCCGGAACCTATTAATATTTTTTTAATCCCCGGTAGCTTTCTGGCTCGTCGATAAATACTAATTAAATCAGAATGATCGGTTATCAAATTTTTACAAATAGAGGGATAAACACAACTCAATAAGCGGCATGCGGATTCAATCTTTTTACTTTTACAATGCAGGCGATACATATTGGCTGTGGGGCCACCAAGGTCGGATATCACTCCGGTAAAACCCGGAACAGTATCGCGGATACTTTCCACTTCTTTAATAATCGAATCTTCCGATCGATTTTGAATCACCCGACCTTCATGTTCGGTGATAGAACAAAATGTACAACCACCAAAACAACCGCGCATAATGGTCACTGAAAACCGAATCATTTCATATGCCGGAATTTTTTTAACACCGTATAATTTATGCGGTACCCGGGTATACGGTAATTCATAGACACGATCCATTTCTTTTGTCGTTAATGGCAGTGGAGGTGGGTTTAACCAGACATCCCGATCACCATGGCGTTGTACTAACGGCCGGGCATTGCCGGGATTGGTTTCAAGGTGCAGAATTCGAGATGTGTGTGCATAGAGTATTGGATCGTTACTGACATTTTTAAAATTCGGTAAGCGAATAAAACTGTCTTTATCGCGTTTTACTTTTAAAATATGCGGCTGAAACTTTACCAGTTTTTTGCCTTCATCAAATTTTAAATCCTGCGATTCATTAACATCCGAATTTTTTGAATCTGGCGTCTGTGAATAAGGATCAACAGGTTTTTGTGTTTTACCCGGTGTGTCAATAAACGTTGAATCAATTTCGACCCAACCCTCAGGAATATCCGAACGCATCACCGCAGTACCGCGAATATTACTGATGTCTTTTATAGCTTCTTTTGCCGCGAGTCGATGGGCAATTTCAACAATTTGCCGTTCGCCATTACCATAAACCAGAATATCCGCCTTAGCATCAACAATGATTGAACGGCGCACTTTATCAGACCAGTAATCATAATGCGCAATACGACGAAGCGATGCTTCAATACCACCAATGATAATCGGTACACCTTTATAAGCTTCACGGGATCGTTGTGCATAAACAACCACAGAATGATCCGGCCGTTTGCCACCTTCCGAATCCGGTGTGTAGGCATCATCGGATCGAATTTTTCTATCAGCCGTATATCGATTCACCATCGAATCCATATTGCCCGCCGTGACACCAAAAAATAAATTCGGTTTACCCAGTTTTTGAAAATCATCGACACTGCGCCAATCGGGTTGTGCAATAATACCCACACGAAACCCCTGCGCTTCGAGTAAGCGCCCGATTAATGCCATACCAAAACTGGGATGATCAACATAAGCATCACCGGTAACCAGAATAATGTCACAACTGTCCCACCCCAGATCGTCCATTTCGGCACGCGACATCGGCAACTCCGAGGCGACACCAAAACGTTTGGCCCAGTATTGTCGATACGAAAATAGGTTTTCGGCGGTTTCCATCAGATTAATATAGTTGAGATACACACATGTTGATAATTTGAGCTTTAATTATAACGCATTTTGTAAATATACTGACATACAAATGGCATACTACTGACATATTCTGTCACGAATAGCAGTTATAATGCCCTTAACCCTATAAAATAAAGACTATTTCGAATCACACACTATTTTTACTAAAAGGCTTAATAACAGACCATGGCTGAATTACTAAAAAACACCTATTCAAAAGATTATATCCGAGATTTAGCATCCCAAATTAAACGGGGTTATTCCAGTTTTAATAGTAAAAATTTTATTAATAACGTCCTTGATTCACAATGGCCACACCGTGAATTAAAAGATCGTATGTACCACATTTCTCGTTGCTTAAACACACATATTCAACAACCCTATCCAAAATCAGTTTTGATATTATCAAAAATAGTATCCAAATTCGGTAGTTATGAAGCCATGTTTTTTCCAGCCTATATCGAATTATTCGGCCTTGATGATTGGCAAAATTCTATTCCTGCGCTGGAATTATTCACACAATTTTCAAGTTCGGAATTTGCAGTGCGTCCATTCATTATTCAAAACCCGCGAAAAATGATGGCTCAAATGAAACGCTGGTCTAAACACAAAAACTACCACGTTCGCCGCCTCGCCAGTGAAGGCTGTCGACCCCGGTTACCCTGGGCAATGGCATTACCTGAGTTTAAAAAAAATCCTGATCTGATATTACCAATATTAGAAACACTAAAAAATGATCCCGAGCTCTATGTTCGCCGCAGTGTCGCTAATAATTTAAATGATATCGCAAAAGATCATCCCAAATTAATCCACACTATTTCAAAAAATTGGTTAGGACAAAATGAAGAACTGGATTGGTTAGTTAAACACGCTTGTAGAACATTACTTAAAAAAGGTGATAAAAAAGTATTGCAATTATTTGGTTATAAAAATCCAAAACACGTTACAGTAGCATCATTATCGTGTGATAAAAGTGTCTCTATAGGAGATGCTTTCAACTTTAAACTCAAATTAAAAAACAATTCGACTAAACCCATCAAGCTGGGAAAATTACGAATCGAGTATGCCATTCACTATGTTAAATCAAACGGTCAATTATCCAAAAAAATATTCAAAATTTCAGAATCAGTCATAGCTGAAGCCACAAAAGCCATATCAAAAAAACACTCATTTCGGCAAATGAGCACCCGTAAACATTACCCCGGGCAACACAAAATCAGCATTATCGTTAATGGTGAGTTATTAAAAATCAAAACATTTTCAGTTATTTAACGATAATCAATTTAAACGCTATTTAATTGCAATACCCCTACTCCCTGTCAATACAATATCCATTATTAAATCGGTATAATTGGTTTCGATTTAAATAGAGCAAGCCGTGCAAAAGTCTAACAAGTCACAGTTAATTAGCATGAATTAGCTTAAAATTTGACCATAACAATTACCCAACCGGCACACAGGATCATCAGAATGAAATCAGTTAAAGTATATGGAATATTTTTATTTATAATGGCAATGGTGCCGGGGCAGGTTTTTGCGCATGCGACATGGGATGAAATACCTGCTTCACCAACAAAACCTAGAGTAAACCAAGATATAAAGACTGGACCTTGTGGTGGTGTGCCAAGAGGAAATACACCTTTAGTATCGACACCAAATGCAATAATCGATATTCAATTTAAAGAAACTGTCCCACATCCAGGTTTTTTTACAGTATCTTTTTCCGAATCAAATGATTTAAATTTCAAATTTCCTAAAAAAATTCTTCATTTACAAGATTATTTTACTTATAAAGAAAAGTATACAATGCCAAATGAGTTATGCAATGACTGTACATTACAGTTAATTCAAACAATGCTAAATGATCCATATCCCGCTACATTTTATTATTCATGCACTGATATTACACTTAAATCTCCAGATATTAATGCAAGGATTACTCAACCTTTAGCAAAAAATGCTGCGATATCACCAGGTGATACTAGCATTAAATTAACCTGGGATAATCCTGGTAACTCAACTTTTTATAAAATTTTAATCGTAAGTAATGACCCTGGTGTATCACCAAACACAGATCCAACTGTCGATTTAGATAAAAAACTATTTAAATTTGGTGACAAAATTAATGCTAATAAAAATAATGACATTGTAGTTTACAACGGAAAGGTAAACTCCGCAGTTTTCGAATCATTAAAAAATGGCAATCAATACACATATCAAATTTTTGCTTATGATATTAATCTAAATTACTCTAGTGCAATAACATTAAGTGCAACACCAAGTACCACTAATGTTGCACCTACCGTAGCACTACAAGTAAACCAAGGTATATATACAGGAAAAAATGTTTACCAAAATGGTACCAATATTGTCATAACAGCAAATGTTACAGATGGAAACTTAAATGATAAACATACATTTGCTTGGACATCGAATGATTTTACAGATAATGATGGCGTAGATAAAACATTTACAATTAAAGGCAGTGATATAACATCACTACCAATAGATAGTACTTACACTATAGCGGTAACTACCATAGACAATGGTGCTGGTGCATTAACAGGCTCGAGTTCTATCGACATAACCTTAAAATCAACACCACCACCTCTAAATGTTGGCAATGATGTTATTAACAATATTGCAGATAATGGTGGTTGTACAATTTCAAGCTCAGCTAAATTTGATCCAACCTTGTTATTACTACTACTTTTTTCGCTAA
>CAYOHQ010000277.1:0-4730 GCA_964403805.1 uncultured Thioalkalispiraceae bacterium
AACCTGAATCATTAATGCTGAATTAAGTATACTACGGTGTTAGTTTTGCGCTTACACTACTACTACCACCTCCACCGCCACCATTTTTTAGTAAAAAAACACGTAGATTTTTTGATGAAGCTGGATATCTTACATATTCATATTTATTCTTTTTAGTATTATCAAAACAATAAGTATTGTCTTTATAAAGATCGACTTGATGGACTTCTGAAGGTGTTAATTCGCGGCAGTCTTGTAGTGAACCACGACCACGTAATATGATTACGATTGATTCAGGAAGTGCATAAACATTAATA
The DNA here is from genome assembly GCA_964403805.1 of uncultured Thioalkalispiraceae bacterium. GTDB lineage: Bacteria > Pseudomonadota > Gammaproteobacteria > UBA6429 > Thiohalophilaceae > CAYQUC01. The sequence continues at coordinate 297 of CAYOHQ010000277.1, forward strand.
CGTTTTCCACGAACAGGAATTACCTGCTCATCTTTAGAACCACTATCAAGGTTGTCAATTTCCAATTAACTAGCTTCCTGCAAGTATAATTTGTTTGTAGATACCACTACACACCCGTAGCTTAAATTACTCTTTCAACAATTTAAAAACAAGTTAAATAAACATTTCTATTTACCATAAAAAAATAAATTTTATGTCGCGTAGTGTTTTGTAAACAGGCACTTAATGAATTTGAAATTCATAAATTTAAAGTTTGATCCGGTTATTTTTGATAGATGATAACTAACACAGTCAAATAAAAATTTGATCATTTTAATTTATAAACTATAAGCAAAATCTGAATCAGCAAACAAACAAATTTTAGAACAAAACAGATTGATAGATTTTAATTGCTAATTTAATGGAATAGTAATTACATTAGTTGAGTTGACTGCACTCGTAAAACAGATCAGTAACCAATACGCAAATTGATGAATAAGAAAACATTTATAAGTCAGATTGGTGCTTAAATGACTGTATATTCACCGCCCCCGAACCGCCCCGAAAAATAAGATATTAAATAAAACGATGTAAGTTATTGATTATATGGTGGCTATGGGTGGACTTGAACCACCGACCCCAGCATTATGAATGCTGTGCTCTAACCAGCTGAGCTACATAGCCTATATGATATTTAGATTATAATCTGTGGAGAGTGAGATTGTAATATAAAGAGCCGCGCATTTTGCTTTGATAGTGCGCTAAAGTCAAGCATTAACGGCGTTTTATTGCTATTACTGTTATATAAATCAATAAGTTACAAATTTACACGTTAAATCTGAAGTGCATCACATCACCATCTTTCACGATGTATTCCTTACCTTCCAACCTGAGCTTACCAGCGTCTTTTGCACCGGCCTCACCGCTGTATTCGATAAAATCATCGTAGGCGGTAACCTCGGCTCGGATAAAGCCTTTTTCGAAATCAGTATGGATAACACCAGCGGCTTGTGGTGCGGTGGCACCGTTGGCAACAGTCCAGCCGCGAACTTCTTTTACACCTGCAGTGAAATAGGTTTGCAGGCCAAGTAAGTTATGCCCAGCTCGAATAACTCGGTTTAAACCAGGCTCATCTAGCCCCATGTCTTTTAAGAAATCCATTAGTTCGTCTTCTTCCAATTCTGTCATCTCGGCTTCGATTGATGCACAAACAGGAACGGTCGGTGCATTCTCAGCATCGGCTATTTTTTTTACCATATCTAACAATGGATTATTTTCAAAACCATCTTCACTGACATTGGCGATATACATAATGGCTTTGTTGGTTAACAAGCACATGTCGCGAATATCTTCTTGCTCATCATCCGTCAGTCCCATTGTTCGAACTGGCTTGCCTTCGTTTAACTGAATCTGAATTTTTTCTAATACTGCTAATTTAACCTTGGCCGCTTTATCTCCAGATTTTGCAACTTTGTTGCATTTGTGAATGGCTTTATCAATGCTGTCTAAATCGGCTAGCGCCAATTCGGTATTAATAACTTCAATATCACTTTCGGGATTTACTTTGCCATCGACATGAATAACATCATCGTCTTCAAAGCACCGAACTACTTGTGCGATTGCGTCCGTTTCTCGAATGGTGGCTAAAAATTGATTTCCTAATCCTTCCCCTTTTGATGCACCGGCGACCAAACCGGCTATATCGACAAACTCCATTGTTGTTGGCAGTATTCTTTCTGGATTTACAATTTTCGCTAAACTATCTAATCGAGGATCAGGAACTGGCACAATACCAACATTCGGTTCGATAGTACAAAACGGATAATTCTCAGCTTGTATACCGGCTTTGGTTAATGCATTAAATAATGTTGATTTACCAACGTTGGGTAAACCCACTATGCCACATTTAAATCCCATGTTTTAAATCCTGATGTTAATAAGCGTTATATAAATTTATTTTTTAGTGTGTAACGAATTCATTACCGCAGCAAACTCACCGTTAACAATGTCTTTAATTTCTCTTAACGCATCATCGATACACATTTCAATTTGCGCTTTATCGGACTTGGATGGTGTTTTAAGAACATAATCTGAAACATCGCGAGCATTACCGGGATGACCGATGCCTAAGCGTAAACGGTAAAACTCTTTACTACCCAGATGACTAATAATATCACGCAAGCCATTGTGACCACCGTGTCCACCACCTTTTTTTAGTCTTACTGTGCCGGGTTGCAGATCCAACTCATCGTGTACTACTAAAATTTCTTCGGATGCAATTTTGTAATAACGTGACAATGAATTTACTGCTTGACCGCTATTATTCATATAAGTCGTTGGTTGCAGTAACCAAACCTCATGTGACGCTATTAGAATTTTGCCGGATATTCCATGAAATTTTAATTCGGGTTTCAGGTGAGCAGAATTTTGTCTAACTAATTCATCTACAAACCAAAAACCGGCATTGTGGCGCGTTTTATCATAATCGGATCCGGGGTTACCCAATCCGACGATGAGTTTAATTTGTGCCGACAATGCCTATTCCTGTTGCTTTACTCGGCGTCAGTTGTGCCAGCATCATCACCTTCGGCTGCTGCTTCTTCACCTTCAACTGCTGCTTCATCTTCTTCTTCATGCGCACCACGTGGAAGATGGACACTTGCAATCGATTGATCGTGTCCTGCACCGTGAGTTAACTCAATTAACTCAACACCTTTTGATAACACAAGGTCAGACAAGTGAACATTTGCATTTAATTCAATTTCAGCAAGATCCACTTCGATGAACTCTGGTAAGTCAGCAGGTAAACAATGTACTTCAACTTCTGTTGAACTGTGCGTTACGATGCCGCCTTCTTTAACACCGGGACAAGCATCAGCATTAATATAATGAAGTGGTACAAGCATACGAATTTTAGTTTTAGCATCAACTCGTTGTAAATCCATATGCAACACTGCCATTTTAGCAGGATGACGTTGCAGATCTTTTAGAATCACTTTTTCTTTTTTACCGCTAATATCTAAAGTTAAGATATGTGAATAAAAAGCTTCATTTTCTAAATGATGCATTAGTTTTTTATGATCGGTACTAATTTGTGTTGGTTCAGCGTTGGCACCATACACAATACCGGGTACTTTTTCAGCATGACGAAGGCGGCGGCTCGCACCCTTCCCTTTGTCAGTCCGAAGTTCAGCTTCTATGACGAAGTCTTCACTACTCATGGTTCTACTCCTACTCTATATTGATCTTTTCAAGATCATAAAAATTGATTTAAATAAAATGCATTTAAACCCTGTGTTTCTCCTGCGACCGGAGAAACGCTTAATGTCATACCCGATTCATTTAAACCGGTATGACCTTAATCTATAAACATGGAACTAACGGATTCTTCATTGCTAATGCGACGCATAGTCTCCGCTAGCATTTCCGATATGCTCAATTGTCGAATTTTATCACATCCAGCTGCATCTGCCGATAATGGGATGGTGTCAGTAACGACCAATTCATCCAGTGATGAACCATTTATATTCGACACGGCCTTACCCGATAACACCGGATGGGTGCAATAAGCTACAACCCGTTCAGCACCGTGTTCTTTCAAGGCATCGGCGGCATGGCCAAGTGTTCCAGCGGTGTCCACCAGATCATCAATAATGACACAGGTTCGGCCACTAACATCACCGATAATATTCATCACTTCAGCCTGATTTGCCTGTGGACGACGTTTATCGATAATGGCCAAGTCAGCGTCATCAAGTCGTTTTGCCAATGCCCGGGCTCGAACCACACCACCGACATCGGGTGATACCACCATTAAGTTCGGATACTTTTGCCGCCAGACATCACCCAGTAAAACCGGCGATGCATAGACATTATCCAATGGCACATTAAAAAAGCCCTGAATTTGATCGGCATGCAAATCAATCGTTAATAACCGATTAATGCCCACGCTTTCCAGTATATTCGCGACTGCACGAGCCGTAATTGGCACTCGAGCTGAGCGAGGTCGCCTATCTTGTCTGGCATAACCAAAGTACGGCATAACTGCAGTCACACGTGCTGCCGAGGCGCGCTTCATGGCATCGGCCATGACTACTAATTCCATTAAATTATCATTAGTTGGTGCACACGTAGACTGCACTATAAAAACGTCCCGACCACGGACATTTTCCATGATTTCAAACATCACCTCACCATCACTAAAGTGACTAACAACGGCTTTCCCAAGGGGTAAATTAAGACGCTCTACAATCTTTTTGGCTAATTCAGGGTTTGCATTACCTGAAAATACCATCATGCCACTTAATGCCACAGCTCCTCCGAAAAGCCTTACGTTATTGTAGTGTTCGACTTCGTAGCATCAGCTAGTGAGTTTGAACAAAAAATGGCTGGGACGGCAGGATTCGAACCTGCGCATGCTGAGATCAAAACCCAGTGCCTTACCGCTTGGCGACG
>CAYOHQ010000278.1:0-4725 GCA_964403805.1 uncultured Thioalkalispiraceae bacterium
ATGCCCGGCACTTTGAAACTGATACCGCGTTTGAACAGATGCGTTTCCGCCGAGGTTTACTTAAATTGATAATATAATTTGTTCCTTTTGGCCTATTTCGGTATGCATCTCTAAATCCCCTGTGTGTATCAAAATTAAATTCCTTACCAATAGAAATGGTGACTATACCATTATTGTCTTCACTTACTGTTACGCTCATAAATTATTAATTCCATCATTAAGTAATATCAAACATAAGATTAAAATTTGCTACTCCAAATACATTTTTAACCGATGCCTTACAATTTATTAGTTTAATCTTATTATCATCACCACCAGCTGCTTCACGTAATAATAACAACATCCCCAATGCTGAACTATCAATGTAGTCTGTTCTCGAAAAATCGAGGATGTATATCGTCGTTGCTACTCGTCCTTCATATGCAGCACGCATTTCTCGATGACATTCAAATGTAAATTTTTCACTTGTTTGAATTTTAACGGTTCCATCATCAGCTTCGGATACTGTTAATAACATATAACTACCTTGATATAATTGAACTTATCTCTAATTATCTGCTCATATCTTTCACACAGAGTATTTATAACAATTTATCGGCATGTTATTAGAAAATATTAAGCTAAACTTTCAATTCTAACGTGTTAAATATATGATAATTATCTATAACTATGTATAACAATAAATATAATAAGTAATTAAGGAGCTACAATTCATGAAAGCATCAGATTTATTTGTTCAATGTCTTGAAGAGGAAAATATTGAGTATATTTTCGGCGTTCCAGGAGAAGAAAATGCCGATTTCATGATGTCTCTTGAAAAAAGTGACAAAATCAAATTTATCCTTACCCGACACGAACAAGGTGCTGCATTTATGGCTGAAGTTTATGGTCGCTTAACGGGTAACCCTGCGGGTTGTCTCGGAACACTCGGCCCTGGAGCAACAAATTTAATTACCGGAGTCGCAGACTCTAATATGGATCGATCACCGATGTTAGTGTTAACTGGTCAAGGTGCTTCAACCCGACTACATAAAGAATCACATCAGGTGATGGATGTAGTATCGATGTTCGAACCCGTCACAAAATGGGCGCATACAGTATTACACCCCCATACTATTCCTGAAATGATACGTAAAGCAGTACGATTAGCACGTACAGAAAAACCAGGTGCCTGTCATATTGAACTACCTGAAGACATCGCAAAATTGGACACAGATGCCAAACCTCTGAAACCGCTTCGATTCCGCCGTCCTGTCGCTGGAGATAAAATTGTAGATCAGGCCTTTGAGCAAATCATGAATGCCAAACGTCCTATCATCATTGCAGGCAATGGTTGTATCCGGAAACGTGCCAGTAAACAGTTGCGCATTCTCTGTGAAAAAACTGGCATTGGTGTTATTAGTACCTTTATGGCGAAAGGCTGTGTTGACATGGATGCCGAGTATTGTTTATACACTATTGGCTTACAAGCTAAGGATCTCGTTGCTTGTGCACTGGATTCAGCGGATTTAGTGATAACCCTCGGTTATGATATGGTGGAATACCATCCAATTCTCTGGAATAAAAACAAGGATAAAAAAATTATCCATATCGATTTTCTACCAACCGAAATCGATGAAAACTATCATCCTGAAACTGAAGTTGTCGGTGACCTTGCACATTCGCTCTGGATGTTAACCGAACGAGTTGAAAAAATGGGAGGCTTGAAATTTGATCTTAAACAGCAAGCAGCCACTCGGCGTGATATGGCTGAAGAACTTGCAATTTATAAAGACGATGATACAACTGATACCATTAAGCCACAAAAAGTATTATGGGATGTACGCCAAGTCATGGGGGCGCATGATATTTTATTATCGGACGTTGGTGCCCACAAAATGTGGATCGCCCGACATTATCAATGCCATGTTCCAAACACTTGCTTAATCCCTAATGGATTTTGTTCAATGGGCTTTGCATTACCTGGCGCGATAGCTGCCAGCCTGGTTCACCCGGACAGAAATATTTTAGCCATTTGTGGTGATGCCGGTTTTATGATGAATGTACAGGAAATGGAAACTGCAAAACGTTTAAATGTTAATATGGTTGCAATGGTTTGGGAAGACGGAATGTATGGCCTAATAGCCTGGAAACAAACCAATGAGTTTGGCAAGCATACTGATTTATCGTTTAATAACCCGGACTGGATGCAACTAGCCAAGGCTTTCAGTTGGCATGGCCACCATGTTACTAAAAGCAAAGATCTTCCCAGCACACTGGAAACTGCATTTAAAGAAAAGGGGCCAAGTTTAATCGTGTTACCGATAGATTATCGTGAAAACATGAAACTAACAGAACGACTTGGCGAGATTGCATGCCCAATTTAATTAGTATTGACGGTTAAAAAATAAAAAGGAAATTTTAATGACAAAACACTACCCGTTAATGATAGAAGGCGTAACGAGTTCGGCCGGCAAGCACACGGTTACAGCACCCTATGATGATAGTGTGATAGCAACAATGGATACAGCTGATCTCGATGCGGTTGAAACAGCATTACAAACTGCCAATAATTTATTTACTAATAAAAAACTCTGGCTTTCGATACCAACGCGAATTTCCATATTACAAAAAACTGCTGAACTAATGACAGCACAAGCGGAACAACTCGCAGTTGAAGCTGCTCGTGAAGGCGGGAAACCCTTAATAGACTCTCGTGTTGAGGTTGCACGCGCAATCGATGGTGTCCACAATTGCATAGACTGTATGAAAACAGATAGTGGACGTGAAATCCCAATGGGAATAAATCCAGCTTCACAAAACCATGTTGCATTTACTCGTAAAGAGCCTATTGGTGTTGTCGTTGCCGTTAGTGCATTTAATCACCCTCTTAATTTAATTATTCATCAAGTTGGCCCTGCGGTAGCAACTGGCTGCCCTGTCATTATTAAACCGGCAGAAGATACTCCGCTATCCTGTTATCGATTTGTGGCACTGCTGCGTGAAGCCGGTTTACCTGAAGCCTGGTGCCAGACGCTTGTTACCTCTAGTAAAGAAGTTGCATCAGCCTTAGTAACAGATTCACGCGTTGCATTTTTTAGCTTCATCGGCAGTGCTGCTGTGGGATGGATGTTACGCAGTAAACTCGCTCCCGGTACTCGCTGTGCGCTTGAGCATGGTGGTGTTGCACCTGTCATTATAGAGGCCGATGCTGATTTAGATGATGCTTTACCACTAATTGCAAAGGGTGGCTTTTATCATGCCGGACAAGTTTGTGTTTCAGTGCAACGTGTTTTTTGTCACAGTAGTATCGCACGTGATGTTGCAAAGCGATTAACTGTCTTAGCTGAAGAGCAAATTGTTGGCGATCCTACTGATGAAAAAACTGAAATTGGTCCATTGATTCGTAAGCACGAAGTAGACCGTGTTCATGAATGGGTAAGCAAAGCAGTTGCAGATGGCGCAGAGCTGTTAACGGGTGGTGTTGCTAGCAATAATTGTTATGCACCGACTGTTTTATTTAACCCTGATGATAATTCCATTATTTCGCAAAAAGAAATATTTGGCCCGGTCATTTGTGTTTATAGTTATGAAACAATTGATGAAGCATTACAAAGAGCCAATGCACTCGATGTGGCTTTTCAGGCGGCTGTGTTTACAAAAAATATTGATCAGGCTTTGTATGTCTATTCTCAACTCAACGCCAGTGCTGTGATGATAAATGATCACACTGCATTCCGTGTTGACTGGATGCCATTTGCCGGTCTACGTCATTCAGGGCTTGGTGTGGGTGGCATACCGTATACTTATGAGGATATGCAGATAGAGAAAATGGCTGTAATACGCTCAAAGACTTTATCCTGAGCTGAGCCACTATCACGACACAAATTAGATTAATCCTAAATTTATATTCAATAATACAAGCCTATTTTTACATTGATTGATAAAGATCAATAACATCCATACGATCCCTACCTATAATCTGCTTTCGATCAGGATGAAAGTCATACGTTAATAGTATGATTAAACATAGGTAAAAACTAATATGCAAATCCGACAACAAATTGAATTTAACAAAGATTTACTGCAACGGTATAATGTTACAGGTCCAAGATATACCTCTTACCCCACAGTTCCTCAGTTTTCAGAATCATTTACAATCGAAGATTACAAAGAGAATGTTAAAATTAGCAATAGTGATCTGATACCGAAACCAATATCCTTATATTTTCACATTCCGTTTTGCGATACAGTTTGTTATTACTGCGCGTGTAATAAAATAGTTACCAAAGATCATAGCAAATCTGAAAAATACCTCGACTATTTAATTACGGAATTACAACTTCAAGCGCAGTTATTTGATCATGATCGAAAAGTTGAACAATTACATTGGGGTGGTGGTACTCCTACGTTCCTGTCTCATGAACAAATGATACAACTGATGGAAGCTACCCGGGGAAATTTTAATTGCAGAGATGACGATGAAGGTGAATATTCAATTGAAATTGATCCCCGTAAAGCCAATAGTGACACAATAGCCTTACTACGCAAGCTTGGTTTTAACCGGATTAGTTTGGGTGTGCAGGATTTTTCTGAAAAAGTACAACGAGCAGTTAATCGGATACAACCTGAATCGGATACCAAAACAATTATTGATGCGGCACGCCAATATGATTTTAAATCAATAAATATTGATTTAATTTATGGTTTACCATTTCAAACAGTATCGTCTTTTAAAAATACAAT
>CAYOHQ010000279.1:0-4714 GCA_964403805.1 uncultured Thioalkalispiraceae bacterium
CTATCCCGGTTCCGAAGCCGGTGGATTTAGTATTTATTTGTTTAACCACTTGTTTATTAAAGTTACGCTAAATAGTCACGTAAAAATAAAATAAAATTCGTTTTTTAGGTAATTTTTTAAGGATTGACCAGATTATGAATCCAGGGCATTAGATCGCTTGCCAGCAACCCGCGTTCTCCAGATTCTTGTGCAGCGTTATCGGCAGCTGCAGCGTGAATGCAAACAGCCAGGCGTGTGGCATTTGCTTTGCTCAATCCTTGTGCAATTAATCCTCCAATTATTCCGGATAATACATCCCCCATTCCTCCAGAGGCCATACCCGGGTTTCCTTCGGCACAGACACCGATTAATTCCTGTTTTGTGGCTATAAGAGTACCACGTCCTTTAAGGATAACAACCCCATCATATTGTTCTTTTAATTGACTAATGGTGTTATATCTATCTTTTTGAATATCGCTAATTGATTGTGATAATAACCGTGATGCCTCACCCGGGTGCGGTGTTAAAATCCATTTTTTATTTTGTGTTGGTTGCCTGGCCAGTAAATTTAATGCATCGGCATCAAGTACCATGGGTAAGTCATGAGCCAGAACTTCATCATACATTTGTTGCGCCCACTCGGATTGCCCTAGACCCGGTCCAATAATAATATTACTGGCCTTTGATAATAAGCCCGACAATTCCTCACGGGTTTCGACACCATGGCACATTAATTCCGGTCGAGCGCTTGTAATATATCCGGCATGGTTAGCGCGTGTTGCGATACTCACTAATCCGGCACCGGTACGAAGTGCAGCTTCACCGGCTAACCGTACTGCACCGAGATAGCCCGCATCGCCACCGATTATAACGACATGGCCAAAATTGCCTTTATGCGCGGATTGCGCACGGGGTCGTAAGCGCTGGATCAGTTTTTGATATTTTAAGATAACGGCAGAAGGTTGAAACTTGCTATAAACCGCTTCAGGAATACTGAGGTTATCAAAAGCCAGTTCACCACAATATTCAGCTGCTTTTCCGGTAAACAAGCCTTGCTTCATGCCTATGAACGATATCGTGCAATTGGCGATAACAGCTTCGCCCATCGGTATGCCGGTATCACCGTTTAGTCCAGATGGAATATCAAGTGCCATAACCGGTACACCACTAAAATTGATGGAAGTGATTGCATGGCGCCAATCCCCGGTAACATCACTACGCAATCCAGTGCCTAACAAGGCATCCACAATAATATCGAACTTCGTTAAATTTTGATTACTAAATGCTTCAGGCTCAATACCCACACTGAATAAACGTTGTGATGCTGCAAAGGCATCACCTTTTAATTTAGCCGCATCACCTAGCTGAAGCACGGTGGTTTTTATGCCGGCCTCCATTGCTAAGCGCGCAACGACAAAGCCATCACCACCATTATTTCCAACGCCGCATAACACCACCATGGTTTTTGCATCTGGCCACTTTTCACGGCATTTTTTAAATGCTGCCTCACCAGCGCGTTCCATTAAAACATTTCCGGGAATTTCAAAATGCTCAATCGCAAATCGGTCCATTTCGGCGACTTGTCCAGTGCGATATAAATTATGCGGTTTCTGCGTCATGGGTTTATGATATCCATTATGGATCGTATTAAAAAGCCTTCACTGCCATTATCAAAAGCAGAACTTCTTGCCACTAAAATTAAACAATGGGCGCTTGAACTCGGCTTTCAAGGTGTTGGTATAAGCGATACTGATTTATCGGCAGCCGAGTTCAATTTATTAAATTGGTTAAAAAATGGACATAATGGCGAAATGCAGTGGATGCAACACCATGGCAGTAAACGCAGCCAACCAGCAGAGCTAGTGCCAAACACCACCCGAATTATCAGTGTGCGCTTAAATTATTTACCAGCGGAAGATTCCGAGCCCGAAGCAATATTAAAAGACAATATAAAAGCCTATATCTCTCGTTACAGCCTTGGCCGTGATTACCACAAACTGATGCGTATGCGCTTACAAAAACTTGCAGACAAAATTAATAATGAAGTAGGTGAGTTTAGTTATCGTGCATTTGTCGACAGTGCCCCGGTATTGGAAAAAGCCATTGCAGAAAAAGCGGGACTAGGCTGGATTGGCAAACACAGCAATCTCATTAATCAGGATCACGGTTCCTGGTTTTTTCTGGGTGAACTCTATACCAATTTAGATTTACCTATCGATACCCCAGCCAAAAATCATTGTGGCACCTGCACTTCCTGTATTGATGACTGTCCGACCCAAGCCATCATCGCACCTTATACTGTCGATGCACGCCGTTGTATCTCGTATCTAACAATAGAATTAAAAGGCAGCATCCCCGTTGAACTTCGATCAAAAATAGGCAATCGAATTTATGGTTGTGACGATTGCCAATTAGTTTGTCCGTGGACTCGTTTTAGCAAAACCGGTACCGAAGCTGATTTTAATCCGCGCCATCATCTCAATTCTATCGAGTTAGTAAAATTATTCGAATGGACCGAACAGGACTTTTTAAATAATACTGAAGGCATGGCAATTCGACGAATAGGTTTTGAATCATGGAGCCGAAACATTGCTGTGGCATTGGGTAATGCCACTAAATCAAACTCTATTGTTACTGCATTGTTATCGAGACAAAATGATCAATCCGCAATCGTGCGCGAACACGTTGCATGGGCATTAGAAAAATTAAGCTAGTTACAAGCCTGAATTTTCAGTTTGTTTAACGTCCTCCAGGTCGTGCTGGCAAGTTTACTGGCGGTGGTCTATTTGCCGGTGGTTTATTGCCTGGAGGTCTGGGTCTATTTATTGGTGGGCGAGGTTTATGCGCTGGTCTATTGTAATTTGGGTTTGATCCATAATAGTCACCTGTTGGAGTATTAATTCCTGTTTCTGTTTGTTTTTGTTCAGTGGTAACCGGTATTTTTTTCTTTTCAGCCTGTTGTTTCGCTAGCGCCGCTTTATTTTCTTTATCAATTTTTTTAGCGGCATTAATATTATTATCTGCCTGTTGTTTTGCGGCTTCAACTTCTGCTGCGCTTGGCCCGTCAACAATAGGAATTTTTGAAACACTTGCCGCTCCGGGAACGGGTTTGTCGGAATAAGTAACATGACCTTTTTCATCAACCGATTTAACCGGCCCTGCGACAACGTGAAATGAGGTAATAAGGAATACTGCACTTAATGACAAGCAAGAAGATATTTTTAAATTTTTACTACACATGACAATTATTACCATACTTAAATTAAAACTAATTTAAATATACAAGGGAATATCACTATCAGCAATTAGAACTTAACCGTTATTAGATGTTATCGACATTTATTATTGAAAAAAGAAAAGAGAGAAAAAATGAGGATTTGGAACCAGGAAGCCCTGATCAAGACCGTGTGCCGCAGGACGCGGCACCCGAGCAAGCCATGGATGGCAATGTTTTGCGTGACCTGAGCACAGCGAGGAAGTACTTAATGAACGATGCAATCGTTCTAAAGTGTGTCTTGATTAGGGCTTCCTGGTTTCGAAGCCGGCGAATTTAATCGTAATTTGTTTATACTTTTAGTTTCTAAAATATGCTAAATCAGTGAAAAAACTATTATGCTTTTACATCAATAATAGTGCCAATGACTTCATTGGAGATTTGTGCTGATTTAGCATTTGCCTGAACGTGGTTTTTATCTGCTTTTAAATCAACGAGTGCATTGGGATCGACCTGCCCTTGCATTTGCGTGGCACCAGCGAGTTCTGCTGTATGCTTACGTGCGTTATTCATGCCTTTCTGCATCCCGGCTAAGGCGGTATATGTTGAAGGACCTACTTTCATTACAATCACCATAAATACTACCGCTGTAATTCAATAGCGTCTCGGATCATCCTGTCTTTAATTGTATTATTATCTAATTAGTAAAGTTATAGTTTAAAAACAGATAGTTACATTATTATAAAAGATGAAATTATACTAAAGAACATGAATTTCCGTATCACCAGCCAAGGTAATATAATAACAATGTTCAAACATACAATTAAAAAAAGGTTTTAGATCGAATGAGTTCTAAGCAGTATATTACGGATATATCAGGAGTAATCCTCGCCGGTGGCAAAAGTTCTCGAATGGGGGAAGACAAAGCATTAAAAACCTTCAACAATATCAGCTTAATTGAATACACCATTAAAAAAATTCAGCATCAGGTTAATAGCATTACCATCAACACCAATCAAAATCTGGATGATTATAAAAAATTCGGTTATCCGCTAATTGAAGACCTAAGTCCAGAGCATCTGGGCCCACTCTCCGGTATTTACAGTTCGTTAAAAAAAATTAAAACCAACTGGGCTTTTTTTAGTGCCTGTGACACTCCGTATTTACCAAAAGACATTGTTGCACGATTATATAATCAAGCTCTGGCACAAAACGATTTAATCGCTGTTGTTGAAACCAATAACAAAATACAACCCTTGGTTTTACTAGTGCATAAAGAGCTAACAGAAAATTTAAATAATTTCATTAACAGTGGAAAACGAAAAACACAAGACTGGATATTACAACAACACCCTGCCATTGTTGATTGTAGTAATGAAGAAAATGCCTTTATTAATATAAACACCACCCAGGATTTTTTAAATTTTGAAGCATTACAAAAACAATATTAATTATGAATAATATTAAATGCCCAGTGATTGGATTTGTTGCCTACTCCGGAACAGGAAAGACCACATTATT
>CAYOHQ010000280.1:0-4709 GCA_964403805.1 uncultured Thioalkalispiraceae bacterium
ATTAATAAAATCATCCACCATTCCAGACTGTAATGGACCGGGACGAAATAACGCAACCAGAGCAATAATATCTTCAAAATCATCAGGCTGTAGACGCTTAATCAGATCTTTCATGCCGCGCGATTCAAGCTGGAATACCGCGGTTGTTAGGCTGGCTTTTAATAAATCGAATGTTGCTTCATCATCGAGTGGAATGGTTTCAATATCAATTTTATGTTCAGCATTTTGCTCACGAAAGCGATTAACAATTTGTAATGCCCAATCGATAATTGTGAGTGTGCGCAAGCCCAGAAAATCGAATTTAACCAGACCAACAGCTTCTACATCATCCTTATCCAGTTGCGTAACAATACTGCTGGAGTCCTGCTCACAATATAATGGTGTGAAATCGGTTAATTTCGACGGGGCAATAACAACACCACCGGCATGCTTACCTGCATTTCGTTTTAAACCTTCGAGCTTTTTAGCAAGATCGATTAAATCCCGAACCTCATCATCCTGTTCATAAAGATCACGTAATGCTTCTTCTTGTTCAAGTGCTTTATCCAGGGTAATGCCAATTTCAAATGGAATTAATTTTGCCAGCCGATCAACAAAACCATAGGGTTGCGCCAGTACCCGTCCAGCATCACGTATCACCGCTTTCGCTGCCATCGAGCCATAGGTAATAATTTGAGACACTTTTTCCCGACCATAAGTCTGGGCAACATATTCAATAACCCGATCACGTCCTTCCATACAAAAATCGATATCGAAATCAGGCATCGATACCCGTTCTGGATTTAAGAATCGTTCGAACAGTAATTCGTATTTAATGGGATCTAAATCGGTAATCGTTAATGCATAGGCTACTAACGAACCTGCACCGGAACCCCGCCCCGGCCCAACAGGAATAAGCTGTTCTTTAGCCCATTTAATAAAATCAGCCACAATTAAAAAGTAACCGGGAAAACCCATTTGATTAATAACGTTTAATTCAAAACTCAAACGCTCATCATAAATTTTTCGTGTTTCAGGAAAATCAGCCGCACTAACATCAAATAAACTCGCCAACCTATTTTCCAGACCGGCACGTGATTCCTTAGCCAAAAAATCTTCAATTTTCATGTCACCCGGGATAGGATAATTTGGCAGAAAGTTTTCACCCAGAGTCAATTCCAGATTACAACGCATGGCAATATTCACTGTATTCTCAATGGCTTCCGGAATATCGGAAAACAATTCCATCATTTCCGATGGTGAACGTAAATACTGCTGAGGACTGTAATTTTTAGGACGACGTGGATCATCCAAGGTTCGTCCCTGGTTAATACACACTCGAGCCTCATGAGCATCAAAGTCTTCGGCTTCGATGAACTGCACATCATTTGTCGCGACTACCGGCACATCAAATTTCAAGGCTAAATCTATAGCTAAATGCAAATGATCTTCTTCTTGGGCCCGTCCGGTTCGCTGTAATTCGAGATAAAAATTGTTCGGGAACAGAGCTAGCCATTTTTGCAATAAACGTTCAGCATCTTCAGTATTATTCTTTAATAATGCCTCACCAATATTACCCCGACTGGCACAGGACAACGCTATCAAGCCATCGCTATAACCGTCTAGCCAGGCCATATCCAACATTGGCATGCCTCGGCGTTGGCCTTCCATGAAACATTTAGAAATTAGATGCGTTAGATTTCGATAACCTGAAATATTCTTACAAAGCAGCACGATACGCGTCGGGGTAATCGAGTCATCATCTTCGTGCAGCCACAGTTCAGTGCCGATAATCGGCTTAATACCGGCAGCCTGTGCAGCACGATAAAATTTCACCATTGCGAATAGATTATTTTGATCAGTAATTGCAATCGCCGGCATACCGGCTTCAACCGTGGCTTTCACCAATGGTTTTAGACGAACTAATCCATCACTAATGGAGTATTCGGAGTGAAGATGAAGATGGACGAAATTACTTTGCATCATATTAAGTTAACATGAAAAACATGAAAAACATGAAAAAAAAGGCTAAATAGGTAAAATTAATTAATTTTTTAATAACAATAATTTAGATTAAATATAATAACTAAGTTATTGATATATTGATTTTAATTAGTTACTTTTTCCGTTTCAATGGTGTGCAGCGATACTCAATAAAACTCAGGTCATCCGGCTTACTCGGATTAATCGAATCCTCAGATTGCATACGAGAATAGGCCGTATTTTTTAGTTTCCTGGCTGATTTTTTAATAGGCCCTTTGCGGCAATAATCAACAATTTCGTCAATGTGCAAATTATCAAACAATCCATCAGAAGCAATTAATACCGTATCCCTGACAGATAATTCAACTGTCGGACCAATAGAAATGTGCATGTTCTGGTCACCAATCATATTGGATACTAAATGACGTTCTTCATGTTGCATGGCTTCCTGCTCACCCAGGACTCCGGCCTCAATTGCATAGCCAACAGGAGAATGTGCGATTGTCTGTAATTTAATCTTACCCTGTTGCCCCATCGCCAGAATCATGGAATCGCCAACGTGATAGGTACGAACCCGGTTATATTGTATTTCTGCAATCGCAACCGTGGTATTAGCCCCAATGCCCAAAGCCAATACTTCACTATTGGCATTCTCGATACCATTTAAAATAGAATCCCGCAAATCGATACCTTTTTGTATTCCGTGCAATACTGCTTTATTAATACTTTGAACTGTAATTGATGAAGCCAATGCCCCAGCTCTCATACCACCAGCCCCATCAGCAACCAGTAACACACAGGAATTTTTATCAATCGGAATAATTGCCAAAGAATCTTCATTCACTGAATCTTTATACGGATCACGAATAGAAAAAATGGCAACCGAACCGGATGCGATATTCTGGCTATAGCACTCATCTGAATCATTTTCTGTAATTATTAAACTCATACAGCATTAATCCCATTCGAGTAATTCAAGATGTTCTCGAAGTTGTCCAGCACTACGGAATTTTTTTAGAATTAAGGTTCGTTTTAAACCATTACAAATGTCTTTGGCCTGCACCGGTAACTTGGCATAATGTTTTTTACCGCCCACCATGTCGTAAAATAAACGCACTAAATCAACCACATCATCGTGAATGTTTGTTTTCTTGGGGGCTCCCCACATATACATGTCTAATAACTTGCAATCAAACCCCAAACCATAACGACGTACCATGACATTATCAGTATGCAAATCGCCATGATACTCGCCTAGGTGGTGTATATTTTCAATGCCTTTGGCTAAGGCATGTAATAAGTGCAGCGCCTGAAATGTATCTAATCGTTTACCGGGTTGTTTTGATAAAAACTCGCTGAGCAAGCCACCTTCAACATAGTCGGAAACTAAAAATGGAATTGGTTGATTTTTAAAAGTAATGATGTCCTGAGTATGATAATGAATTAAAATAGGACACTGACGTAATTTATGTAATTTCTTGGCATAAAAAAGTAAATTCTTATTCTTGGGATTACGTTGTGGGAAAAAAAATTTTGCTGCTCGCTCAATCCCGGTTGAACATTCACTAACCAAGTAAACCTCGCCTTCCCAACCTGTGCCTAATAATCTAATAACCTCATATTTGCGAGCTAATACTCGCCCTGCTTGAAAATTAAAACTATCAATATCATTTTTTGCCATTATTAACTATCTTCCATTTTTCACAATATCCCACGATACTGTGTTATTTAAGCATAGCAGTTGATACTATATGATCTATTTTATTAGTTTATAATCAGGAACCCATATGCGTCTGTTACACACCATGATTCGAGTTGGCAATTTACAACGATCTATCGATTTTTACACTAAAATTTTAGGCATGAAGTTAATACGTCAAAAAGACTATCCTGACGGTAAATTTACACTGGCATTTGTAGGTTACGGCAATGAACTAGACAATTCCGTTATAGAGTTAACCTACAATTGGGATACTGAAAAGTATGATCTCGGAAATGGTTTTGGACATTTGGCCATCGAAGTAGATGACGTGTATAAAGCAACAACGGATATTAAAACACAAGGCGGTAAAATTTTACGGGACGCGGGACCGATGAATGCTGGTAGCACTATAATCGCTTTTGTCGAAGATCCTGATGGTTATGAAATTGAGTTACTTGGGCCTAAAAACTCAAACTGATTAAATTCTAAATTCCGTTAATAGATTAAACTGTGTTTTTAAAAAATCCATTTGATCAGATAAAATACGCCGATTACGCAATACCAGATATTCTGCCATATTAGGAATAAAGGGAACAGCTAATAGTGGCATATGCGCCTGATCAGGTGTTCGGCACCCTTTGCGAGTATTGCATTTTTTACATGCGGTAATGACATTGGACCAGGAATCTTTCCCCCCTTGAGCAACCGGAACAATATGATCGCGTGTTAATTTTTTATCAGTAGTGTGCTTGCCACAATATAAACAAATGTGTTGGTCACGCCTAAATAATTCCCGGTTGTTTAACGGCGGTATTCGATTTTTAAAAGCATGCTTATTTTCACCACGAACTGCAATAATTGAATTTAATTCTACTGTAGTTTGCGCACCCGATAGTCGTGAATGACCTCCATGTAAAATAAATTTATTTTCACCCGCTGTCCATACAATACGTTCTCGAGCGTGTAAGCATATAGCTTCCTGCCAGGGAATCCATTTCATAGGAGTACCATTGGCATCAAGTCTTAATATTAAAGGATATGTTTC
>CAYOHQ010000281.1:0-4703 GCA_964403805.1 uncultured Thioalkalispiraceae bacterium
CAGGCATTGTGGCGTATTTCTGTAAAGCCCAATACGCCTGTAATTAATATTAATGGTGATTGTATCTATGGCTGGGCTGGAGCTGAACGCTGGCTTCGAAGTGATGATGATAATAATGAAATTTTTAAAGCTGCTGTGAATGTTAATGGCCATGCAACGCTTTATCGATTTGGGGATAGAAATAATACTGTTTTTCAACCATTACCCGCAGCATTGTTTAAAATTCATCAGGAATTAAAAAAATCATTTGACCCAAACAACATCCTTAATCCCGGAAAACTGTATTCTGAATTTTAAATTTTATTATGCAAACAAAAATATCTAAACAATATCAGGCTATCCCTGAATTTAAAATTGCAGATAAAATTCTGAGAAGCTGTGTTCATTGTGGTTTTTGTACAGCGACTTGCCCTACCTATCAATTACTCGGTAATGAACTGGATAGTCCTAGAGGAAGAATATATTTAATCAAACAAGTTCTTGAAGGTAATAAAATCACTCATAAGACACAACTACATCTTGATCGCTGTCTTACTTGTCGTGCTTGTGAAACTATCTGCCCTTCCGGTGTCCAATACGGTCATTTACTGGATATCGGTCGAAAGTATGTTAGCAAAAAAATAAACCGACCCTTGTTAATAAATTTAAAAATTAAAGTCTTGCTCGCAATCTTACCCTACCCGAAACGGTTTTCTGTTTTTTTTAAAATAGCATGTTATTTTAGTTTTTTACTACCAATCCATCTTAAACAAAAAATACCTGAAAAAATTAAAAAGCTAACGGAAAAAGTTAATCATCAACGTAAGATGTTATTACTAACAGGTTGCGTTCAACCTACTCTGGCACCCAGAATCAATGCAGCCACAATTCAATTGTTTGATAAACTTGATATCGAGCTTATCGAAACTATTGAAACAAAGTGCTGTGGTGCAGTTACACATCATTTATCAGAAGAGCATAAAACACTTACAACACTTAAAACCAATATCGATAAATGGTGGCCGTCGATTCAGTCTGGTATTGAAGCTATTATTGTTAATGCCAGTGGTTGTAGTGTTATGGTTAAAGACTATGGCTTTATACTACAATCCGATCCAGATTATGCTGAAAAAGCACGAGTAATTTCATCGCTGTGCAAAGACATCTGCGAAGTTTTACAAGATAGTAACTTACAGCCATTTAAAATAAATGCTCATACTCGTATAGCTTTCCACGCACCCTGCACCCTGCAACATGGCATGAAATTAAACAGCGTAGTTGAAAACATATTAGAAAATTCTGGCTATCAACTAACAACAATTAAAGATAAACACTTGTGCTGTGGTTCGGCTGGAACTTACTCAATCCTGCAGAGTGAACTATCAAATAAGCTGGTCAATAATAAAATCAAAAATATTGAAGCCGATTACCCGGAGTTAATTGTAACCGCAAATATAGGCTGCTTACACCATCTACAAAGTAAAACAACACTGAAAGTAAAACATTGGGTTGAATTATTTTATGATGATTTAAATTAAAGGTAATTATATTATCTTGGAATTTTCTTTATTAACTCAATAGTGGTCAGTTGAACGACGGTTCTAAAGCTGATGGTATTATCCGAGAATGTATCGTATGAGTAATTCACTTCAGCACTGCCTTCCCACACAATAGCGCCATTAAGACTGTCCCATATTTGAAAAAACAGCCTCATCTGAGAATATTTGGTTTCTATTAATCGGACACCAAAGGAAAATCGATTAGCTGTTTTTTGACTAAAGGCACTTAATTTTAATTGGGCTAAATAGCGTGTACCAGTGACTTTGCTAATTTTTTTAATAATATCTTGATCAAAAATTCCTGTATCACGATAATTACCGTACATTTTTTTGTAATCATCAATAAGCCCTACTTCATTAATAAGACTCAAGGTATTTGATAATGGAACAATAGTTATTTCCGGACGTAACTCTTTCATTGTGCTTGAAAAACTAAGCGCAAGTGATTGTGAATATTGTTCTTGCCCAGTCACTATCGATGGTGTGATAAACGCAACACCAAATTTTTCAAGATCATCACTCGTTAATTCAAATTGTCCTGTTTCGACGATAGAATATTTTTGTGAAGAACAGCTAGTAACAAAAATGCTTA
This sequence comes from uncultured Thioalkalispiraceae bacterium, assembly GCA_964403805.1. GTDB lineage: Bacteria > Pseudomonadota > Gammaproteobacteria > UBA6429 > Thiohalophilaceae > CAYQUC01. The sequence continues at coordinate 2,131 of CAYOHQ010000281.1, forward strand.
GTAATAGAAAACTGAGAATTTTTATAATTTTTTTATAATTTATTTTTATTTTATTATCCTCATTTATATAAATGAAATTATTAGAACAAATCGCACTAATACAAGTATGTCGGATAAACTGTTATTGTCTATATCAAGATGTTGTTTTCTGGTAATTTATTTTGAACCACCGAGGCAAGGAGGTGACATTGGGGCATTATTATTCTGCTCGAACCATTCCTGAACAGTGTAGGTATGTATAGCAAGTGCATGAATTTTATGTCGTAATTCTTCGGCAAGTATTTCATTCACTATTCTATGGCGCTGAAGTAAACTTTTGTCACTAAATTCATCAGATACTAATATAACTTTGAAATGGGACTCTGAACCTTCAGGAACATTATGGTTATTACTTTCATCAATCACATCAAGGTGTGATAAGTCGATAGAATTTGCTAATTTTTCTTCAATCGTGGTTAACATTGTCATGATTTATAGCTTCCTAAATCATTAATTTTACCTTGATTAGTAGTGTAATGAAAACCCGTTATTTATTGATGTGCTCTTTTAGGTTTGATTCTAAAACTATCGAATCACTGGAATCACTAATTTTTGTATCATGTGAGGTTTCTATTAAAAACCCGGCATCTCGCAACACAGCATGTGCATTATTTATTGCTGTATCGATGCTATCCAAATTTCCACCGAGTGAACTTCGAGATTTTTCAGTAACCATTAAATGATAATCGAGACATTGATATAAGCGCTCGATAATCAGCATTTTGCTAAGGTCTTTACCTTTTAGTTTTTGCAGTTCTGATGCAGATATCTCTACCGCCATACCCTTTATGCATTTAACACATCGGCTGGTGGTTATATTGATTTCACCTAGTTCTTGAGGCTTAACGCTTTTGGTATGACCACAGTCATAAATTTCCTGTGCTAATGACTGATAACGCGGATGAGCTCGGTGTGCGATAAGTTTTCTAATAGTCATATTAAATTCTCAAAAGTGCAGTTACGAAGTATAGAACCTTGAATTTCTAATACTGAATTATTATAGTGAATTTAACTTAATGTATCTGTTAGGGATATCCCCTATAACTGTAGAGAATAATCGTGTATTTTTAGGATAAAAAGTTATTTTATTCCAGATTCAAAAATATTCGTTCCATTTTTTTAGTTGAAAACACAATTTTATTTGCCTGACCTAAAATAAATTTGCGATCAATTGCACCAATAAAACGTGAATCGGCACTATTATCCCTATTGTCACCTAGCATAAAATACTGATTATCCGGTACTCGATATGGCCCAAAATTTCTGGCTTGAGGCATACCGTGATGTAAGATGGTAATTAAATGTTCTTTTTGTCCAACTTGTTCTTTATACAATACCGGTTTAATACTAGCTTCTGTCGAAACATTATCCCAGTACTTTTCTACCATAGATTGATCTGTGTCACGATAAATTGATGGTATTGAATTAATGAACAACTGATTATCTTTTATTTCAATAATATCGCCAGGTAATCCGACAACACGTTTAATGAGTCGTTTATCATCTTTTTCAGAATCAAATACAACAACATCACCTCGTTCAGGATCACCCCAGCTAGCAAGCGTAACTAATGTAAATGGTAATTTTATATCGTAAGCGATTTTATTAACAAATATTCGATCGCCTTCGATAATAGTCGGTTTCATTGAGCCGGTTGGCACTTCATACCAATCGGCTATTGCTGATCGAAATAGAAACATTAATGCAATAAATACAAAGAAACTTCGCCATTCAATCCAAAATGATTTCAGTTTATTCATTTACTTCTCCCTGACTAAATTTGTATTTACCGCCAGTAATTAACTTTCTTTTGTTAATGTTAATAATAAACCATTCATTCGACTAACAAACGACACTGGATCTTCCAGTTGTCCACCCTCACTTAACAAAGCTTGCTCAAACAAGATAAATGCCCAGTCATCAAAACGGGCATCGTCTGTTTCGGTGTTTAAACGTTCTACCAGCGGATGTTTTGGATTAATTTCCAAAGTGGGCTGTAAATCAGGGACTTGATGCCCAGCTTGCTTTAATAGCTTTTGCATATTCAAAGCCATATCCTGTTGTTCTACAACCAGACACGATGGTGAATTTGTTAATCGATTAGTTACGCGAACTTCTTTCACTTTACCTTCAAGTGTTTTCTTCATGTGATCGAGTATTGATTTATATTCATCAGCTGCTTTTTCAACTTTTTCTTTATCATCTTTATCTTCTAAATCACCTAAGTCTAAATCACCTTTTGCAACAGACTCAAAACTTTTACCATCGTATTCGGTTAAATACGACATCATCCATTCATCGACCCTATCCCACAGTAACAACACTTCAATATCCTTAGTGCGGAAAATTTCCAGATGCGGGCTATTTTTGGCCGATGCGAAAGAATCTGCCGTTATATAATATATTTTGTTCTTATACACATCTACGAGCCCACGAGAATAAGGAGAAACGCGTATGCAGTCTTCTGCATGCAAAAAACAAACAATAAACCAAAAACAACAAATAAGATTAACGCGACTCACCCTACTCCTATA
>CAYOHQ010000282.1:0-4679 GCA_964403805.1 uncultured Thioalkalispiraceae bacterium
CTAATACAATTGATGCAGTTCCATGGCTTAACTAAATTATCAGTACTTCAAAAAAAGGATTACAGCCATGACGAAAATTACAGATTTGATTAAACCGTTTGTTACCAAACTCAAATTACCATCAATAATATCACCGGAAGAGAAAGCTACTATTTCAATAAGCCTGGATAATGCAACAATTTACAAAGATGAAGCAACTGGGCATGAAATTACAGTACCGATTTGGGGATTCAATGGTGAATATCCAGGGCCAATTATAGAAACAGAACGTGATAAAACAATTTCAATTAATTGGGTGAACAATATTAAAGAGAGCGAAACTAATCCCTGTAAAGCAGATATTGTTGATTATGTCGAAGGTGATTCTATCCCACAAAATATTTTGGAATCAACTACTCAAGAAAACCCTATCAGTGGCATACCCAGTAATGGTGCTGAAGGGCAGGGCTTTGTAGTTACGCATCTACATGGAGGAAAAACACCACCAAATTATGATGGTTGGCCAGAAAGCATGTTATTGCCTAAAAAAGAGGGAGAAGACGCTCAGTCACGTTTATGTCGATATGAAAATAAACAACGAGCCATGATGTTGTGGTATCACGATCATGCGATGCATACTACGCGTTTAAATGCCTATGCAGGTCTTGCTGGTCTTTGGATTATTCGAGATGAGGAAGAAAAATCACTGTGTCTACCACAAGACGAATTTGAGTTACCATTAGTTATTCAAGACAAAAATTTAACAGACATTAATGATTTCAGCTCCAACCGGGATAATGCCCGCTTATTACACCGAGTTGAGAAATCCGGACCCTTAGAATTTTTTGGTCCATTAACTTTAGTTAATGGTGCAATCTGGCCTAAACATGAAGTGAAGTCCCAGGCATATCGTTTACGATTACTAAATGCTTCAAATGCCCGAGTTTATCGTTTGCGTTTTGCGGAAATGATTGATGAAAATAATTATGAATGGTGTGATTCTATAAAAGTGAAACAAATTGGTACAGACTGTGGATTAATGCAACAACCGGTTGAATTACCGAATAACGGACTTGTAATGGCACCTGCAGAACGAATAGATTTAATTGTCGATTTCTCCAGTGTAACAGGTAAGAATATTGTGTTGCTGAATACTGCAGAAGCGCCTTTTTCAAATTCAGATCCTTTACCGCTAAGTGAGTTGTTTCCTGCTGACCCGGCAACACACATGGTTAATGATGAAGCATGGCGAACTCCTTATCCACAGGTAATGATGTTTGAGGTTGATGAGTCTAACTCAGTGACTTTTGATTTTGCTGCACTGGAATCAGATATGATCGAAAAAGTGCATAGTTTTAAAGATGAAGATCCTGTAAAACGATTAAATGATATCCCTCAACATATAACAAGAACAGCAGTTTTGGTTGAAAAAACGATACAAATGAATGGAGAAGATCAAGTTATATTAGTGCAATGGGAATTATCTAAAAAATCGGATTTGGGTAAAACTATGTTGCCAGTATTAACAACTCAGCGTGACATAATAATTGATGATGAAGAATATGCTGTTACCGCAGAACGTTTTCAAGATCCGGTTAATTGGATAATTCAACATGGAGCAACTGAAAAATGGCGCTTTATCAATTTAACTGAAGATACTCATCCTATGCACGTTCATTTAGTACAATTTAGGCCGGTATCCAGATCTAATGTTAGTGTTGAAGGTGTAACTGGTGACATAAGTGTTGTTGATGTTGTGAACGAAAACGCAATAAATAAAACTGCGACAGTTGTAACTACAGGTACAGTCGAACCATTAGATGACAATGAAAAGTTGGGATATAAAGATACTGTTCGTGTTAACCCTGGCGAAATGGTAGAAATTGTTGCAACCTTCGAAGGATATTGTGGTCGCTATGTTTACCATTGTCATTTATTGGAACATGAAGATCATGACATGATGCGTCAGTTTGTTGTTACAAGAAACGATATGGACATAAATGTACATGGACTACCAATTTCGGTTGGTGTTGATAAAACTACGTCATCTATTGGAATGAAAACAGCTTCAGGAATGAAGTAATTCAAAAGTGATTTACAGTAAAACCATTCGTATTTGGTTTTACTGTGAATTGAAACTTAGTAAATATTGTTATTTATAGAATATATGACGACCTATTGATGCAACTTGTCGATATTTCTTACGCCACCAGGGTTTAACCGCTACTGAATGATAATGTGTTGCGTTACCAATTATATTTTTAAGTTTTTTATCTTTCCATGCACGGGCAATTAAAAGGCTTTGATACCATTCTTTTTTGTTACGAGGAGTATCGGACTTGCCATCGGTAGTCCAGGAAAACTGGGAAATAAATTTCCTTTTCTTGCTTTTCCACTTTTTTTGCCAAATAACATCACAAACATCATTAGGCCATCGGTGGTCTTTAACTCGGTTTTCCACCACAAAAATGACCGCAACTTTACCTTTGTAGGGCTCACCGCTAGTTTCAAAATACAAGTTTTGGGCATGACAGTAAACTTCGTCATTTAATTCAAGTTTACGAATTTTATCATACAAGGTTATTTTGCTTGGTTTGGAAAACCCCATTAGGAAAACAGAAATAAAAATTAAGATTAAAATTTGAATAGATCGCATCGTAAATCATCCATGACTTTAGAACTGCACATCCAGGGGGGATAATGCTACAACTCAGTATCGGGTGAGAATAATAGTGTTAAATTGTAAGCAGAATAATACCATATATATAGTATGCATCTATCTTAAAATTGAAATTTGTTGGCAAATATAATACTAAATACCTATATATAGCAATTTATCCACGTTCAAAAGTAGGATGGGGAAACAAATTTTAATTATTACTTTACTGATCACTTAAATTTATGCAGGCCACTGTGGCCTGCATTTTATTAGAATTGTTATTTTACGACAGTGGTTAACATATCTTTATACTTGGGCATGAGTAAATCTGCGGCTGCTGTTAAATTGTCATTAGGATAAAGGCTGGTCATGTAGTAGGGGGTTAACATTGAAACTTCTGTTTTGCCTTTGTTTTGATAAATCCCGACATTACCACAAGGCAACATAGCGCTAACTTTTAAACCGGCTTTCCAGGCTAATTTGCCCGCTGCTTTGACACAAAATTTAACTAAAACAACCTGTCCTTTTTTTACTTTAAAGTCGCCAAGATAGACCCAGTTTTTTTCCTGAACATAACTTTTCACGGCCTTAACAACCTCAGACATGGATTTTGATGAAGTCTTTATCAAAAATACATCTTTTGGTGCAACCGCTGATAGTGCTGTTTGCATATTAAATAAAAACAATAAAATAATGGATGTAACGATAGTTAAGTGTTTATGAGGGTATTTCATTGATACTTTCCTTAGTTGCTGATGTCTAATATTTAGACAGAAATAATCTATTAGCAAACAATAATATACTAACTTCACAAATCGATATGTGAAGTTCTTCACAATTCCAAACGTGTTTTACGGAAATATTTAAATTGATATTTATACTAATGAGTTAGACAGACTGTGGCATGAATCAAAACTAAGCTTACGATTAGATACTATAATATTTAACATAATTTATGTATCGTTAGAATTAATACTATTAAAAACTGAATATGCTATTATTTTTACACAGCATAAAATAAAGGAATTATCATGATATTTAAAAAGTATAGAACTCTATTTATTTGTTTAGCTTCGTTTTTAGTAAGTAGTCCATCAGTCGTTTTTGCTGGTGGTGAGAGTGGTTTCTATATTGGTGCCGGTATTGGTGATGCTACAGTAGAAGCTGATGGTACTGCTCCTGAAGGTACGTATAGTTTCAGTGAAAGTGATTCTGGTTATAAAATTTTTGGCGGTTATAATTTTGGTCTTGTGCCCTTAATTGATCTTGCCGCTGAAGTTTCCTATGTTGATTTCGGAAATCCAAGTGGTGTTTTCGGTACGAATACACCTATAAATTATAAAGTGTCAGGATACGATGCTTTTGGCTTAGTTGGTTTTAGTTTTGGTCCATTTGGATTATTTGCCAAAGCAGGTGTAATTCAATGGGATTCTGATTCTGTTATTGGTGCAGCAAGTGCAAGTGATTCCGGAAGTGATCCGGCCTATGGAATAGGGGCGAGATTTCAACTCAGTTCTCTTGCTATTCGTGCAGAATATGAGATTTTTGATTTAAGTGGTGGTATTAGCGATCTTACTATGCTGTCAGTTAGTGGTGTTTTTACTTTTTAATAACTTCTCCAGTTATCATTAATCCGGGTTCTCTCTAAAGAGTTGAATCCTGATTTATGATGGTATATTGCAGGTTCAAAATTCCTACAAAGCTTGATTCAATCTTCATTATCGCCTATCGTGAACCCCTTAGAATTATTTCTATGAATGGAATCGATTTTATGATTTTTAATGAATAAGGAGTTCGTATGAATAGTTATAAAAAAATGATCGGAATATTAATTTTTGTAAGCGGGTTACTATTGAGTTTTCCCACCCTGGTTTTTGCGGGAAATGATACCGGAATATTTTTTGGTGCAGCCGTTGGTGATACAACAATAAAAGCAACTAATTTTAACGAGAGTGGCACATCCGGTAAAATATTCCTGGGCTATAATATGGGCATTATCCCATTAATAGATATTGCTGTTGAAGCTTCCTATATTAATTTT
>CAYOHQ010000283.1:0-4652 GCA_964403805.1 uncultured Thioalkalispiraceae bacterium
GCAAAAATGACGATTGATCCCGAGAATGTTCAATCACTCGCGACCATCGATAAAAAAAACGATGAACAAGGTTTATTAGAGTTATCCAAAACAAATAACTGGCCATTGCATTTTTATACGGCCGAACAATTATCTACAGTTGATGTACCCAACCCTTCAGAAGTTGTATTAAAGTACATGGGAACACCCGCAGTAGCCGAAGCAGCAGCAATGTTAGCGGCCAATGCTGGTGTAGAAAAACTGGTATTAGAAAAATATAAATATCGTGGTAACGATAATAAAAATGCAACTGTATCTATTGTGGAATTGAATAAAAATAGCGAGTCAGCATAACTAGTAAAGAAAGTAAAAGTAAGGATTAGCCTATCCCGGTTCCTAAGCCGCTGGGTATGGTAGTAACTTGTTCATACTACTTTAATTTACATTATGCTAAATACTAACAATTTAAGGTGAATAACATGAGTAAAGGTAAAATATTTTTAGTTGGGTTTGGGCCAGGTGATGAAGCAAACATGACCTATAACGCAAAAGCCGCCATTAAAGAATCCGATGTTGTGATTGGTTATACAACCTACATCAAATTGGTTAAAGAACTACTGGATGGTAAAGAAGTTATAAAAAAAGGCATGACCGAAGAAATTGATCGCTGCATTGAAGCCTATGAAAGTGCTAAAAAAGGTAAAATAGTGTCATTAATCTCTTCCGGTGATATCGGTGTTTATGGTATGGCCGGGCCTACTTATGAAGTGTTACTACAATCCGGATGGACACCTGACAGTGACATTAAAGTCGAAATTATTCCGGGCTCGACCGCGCTCTCGGCTTGTGCCTCATTAGTCGGTGCGCCACTAACTCATGATTTTTGTTCAATCTCCTTATCCGATTTATTAACACCATGGCCTACCATTGCCGGGCGAATTGAAGCAGCAGGAAAAAGTGATTTTGTCGTGGCATTGTATAATCCCAAAAGTGGTCGTCGGACACAACAAATTGTACAAGCACAACGCATTCTATTAACCCATCGCGACCCAAAAACCCCCGTCGCCATTGTAAAATCAGCCTACCGTGAAGCACAAAACATCCAGATGGTAACCCTGGATTCGATGTCAGATTGCAAAATCGGCATGTTAACCACCGTATTAATTGGAAACAGCAGTACCTACATGGATCAAGGTTTAATGATCACTCCCCGTGGATATGCCAATAAATATGCCAGCATTACCGGCGATATAAAAGAAGGTGAAAAAGCCGGTGTATCTCTAAGCATGGGGTTATTAGGATGGAAAAGCTGTGTACGGCAATACATTCGAGATAATGAAACGGCATCGTTAAAAGCAATTGCCACACACTTTAATAGCCCGGTAGGTGAAATTTTATCTGCTATTTCAGAAGGTGAAGAGCAGGACAATTCTGCCGGTTTTGATGCCCATATGATATCTGATAGTAATTTAAATAATTTAATAACAGCCTCTAAAAAATGGGGCTCACTACGCGCAGTAGTACGCAGCGATGCCGGTGCAGTAAGTGAGTTATTAATGAAAGGTAAAGACTTTGTTACTAAAAATATCTGGTTGAATATTGAAAATGATTATTTTCACTTACATATCGACACAAATAAAATAACACAAGCGTGTTTCATCCGTCGTAACGACTCGATGCGCGGAATCTATTTTCTAGATGATCACGGTCATTCAGTTTTTAACCTGTCACTGGTTCGACAAGATGGAAAATTCAATGAAGCAGCAGAAACTGAATATTTAGCAAGTTGGCAAGAAGTTTCTCAGGAAACTGAAACCAGTGAAGCAACACAAGTAGCGTAATTAATTAAGTTAAATATAAAACAGGAAATAAGTATGAGTGAAGTAATAGAAAATGTAGTTCTGGAAAAACCAAAAATGATGGATTATAAACGTCATTTATTAGTGTGTGTGGGACCGCGTTGCACAGAAGATGAACAAGCGCAGGATTTATTCGATAGTCTAGGTGAGCGTTTTGAAGCTGCTGGTATCGCGAAAGGTGAACTACGGGTAAAACGATCAAGAACAACCTGCTTTGCGACATGTAAATCTGGACCAATTATGTGCGTACAACCCGATGGTATCTGGTATTATAATGTAACCGATAAAAATCTTGACCGAATAATTAAAGAACACCTTGTTGGTGGCGTACTGGTTGAAGAATTAATTTATCATCGTGGTCCAAATTGTGTTTAGTTAATTGCATAAAATCATGTCCGAAATAAAAAATATTCATTTTGATAAAAGAGAACGTGATGCCTTGTATAAGGTAATTCGTGCTCGACGTGATATGCGGCATTTTATTCCAAATAAAAAAATTGAACCTGACATATTAAATAATATACTACTGGCAGCGCATAGCGCACCATCAGTTGGATTAATGCAACCCTGGCGTTTTATTCGTGTTACTGATAAATCCATTAAAAATAATATTATTAATTTAGTTGAAGAAGAACGCCGTAGCACTGCTGAACTACTCAATGACAAAAAACAGCAATTTCTTAAACTAAAAGTTGAAGGTATTAAGGATTGCGCAGAATTAATTGCCGTTATGCAAGCTCCTGATGATGGCACTATTTTTGGACGAAGAACTTTACCTGAAGAGATGGCATTATGTTCATCTGCATGTGCTATACAAAATATGTGGCTGGCATCACGTGCCGAGAATATCGGAATGGGTTGGGTTTCGTTTTTTAACCCGAGTAAATTAGCAAAGCTGTTAAACTGCCCACCCGGTGCAAAACCGATAGCCCTACTCTGCTTGGGACCAGTAAAAGAATTTTACCCTGAACCCATGCTTCAACTGGAAGGATGGCGTACAGAAAAAAAATTATCCACATTGGTTTTTGAGAATAACTGGGGAGACAGCTACAAATACACGGATGCTACACCATGAGTATTGCCTTTGTTATTCTAGCCGCACTGTTAGTCGATTTTATGCTCGGTGATCCACGTCATTTTCATCCAATATCCGGTTTTGGTCAAATGGCAAACTGGCTCGAAAAAAAGATGAATCCCCCTTCATCGTTTACTACAAGTTCAATAATTAAAAACCGGATACTGGGTGTTATTTCTATTTTTTTATTAATTTTACCCATTACGCTGATATTAACTTATATTAATATATTATTTACAAAGCAATCATTACACATTGTTGAAGTTCTTATTCTATTTTTTGCACTAGGTTGTAATAGCTTACGACTGCATGCCTTATGGGTTTTGAATGCACTGGAAACATCAAATCTTGGAACAGCTCGAATTAAAACAAGTTGGATTGTAAGCCGAGATACCAGTCACCTTGACCCATCTGAATTATCAAAAGCGACCATTGAATCGATACTGGAAAATGGTAACGATGCTATATTTGCGACACTGTTTTGGTTTGTTATTGCTGGAGTTCCGGGTGTCGTTATCTATCGATTGAGCAATACACTCGATGCTATGTGGGGTTATAAATCAACCCAGTATTTACACTTTGGTTGGGCAGCTGCTCGTCTGGATGATGTTTTAAATTTTATTCCGGCTCACTTAACTGCCATAAGCTATGCCATCACCGGTAAATTTTTCTCAGCATTAGGTTGTTGGATTAAACAAGCCTACCATTGGAAAAGTTTAAATGCTGGCATTGTAATGTCCACCGGTGCCGGCGCACTGGCAGTTAAACTAGGGGGCACTGCACAATATGAAGGAATTGAGTCACAACGTAATATTTTAGGTAAAGGTGAGCAGCCAGAATTTAACGATATCAAACGGGCGATAAACCTGGTATTACGAAGCCTGGTATTATGGCTTATTATAATTTTTGTGCTCTCGTATTTTAAGTACATCTAAATTGTTGTATTTATGAGTAACTCAAATTCTAAAACTGGAATTATTTCATCCAGTTTTTTCGACACTAATAGTGCTAATCACACTCATGGCGGTCAATTAAACGAAATAGCAAAAAAATATTCAATCCCTCTATCAGAATGGATCGATCTCTCAACCGGTATAAATCCTAACGGCTACCCGGTAACCGATATTCCTGAATCAGTATGGAATCGATTACCGGAAAACAATGATAAGCTAAAAGAAATTGCTGCACACTATTATCAATGCGATTACAATTCACTATTACCCGTAGCTGGCTCACAAGCAGCAATTCAATTAATCCCAAGCCTGTTTTCAAACTGTACTGTTGGTTTGATTCAACCGGGTTATTATGAACATGAACAACACTGGATAAAACATAAACATACTATTATCAAGTTCAAACATGCTCCGGGAAAAAACACTGAAAATAAATCGAGTCTGACCCTAATTAATTTAATTAATCAAAAAATTGATTCTCTTGATGTGTTACTGATTATTAATCCTAACAACCCTAGTGGGCTTTGTATCGGTAAGCAGCAGTTATTACAATGGCATGACAGACTAATGAAAAGAAATGCTTATTTAATTATTGATGAAGCATTTATGGACTCGGATGATAGTAACTCAATGTTAAGTGCGTTGCCATTACCGAATCTTATCATTTTACGTTCAGTTGGTAAGTTTTTTGGTTTGGCAGGTATACGATTAGGGTTTGTCTTTTCAGAGCAGTTTATTTTAAATAAAATTTCTGAATTACAAGGTCCATGGTCTATATCGGGGCCC
>CAYOHQ010000284.1:0-4650 GCA_964403805.1 uncultured Thioalkalispiraceae bacterium
GTGTACTCCATGCACTATTCACATCGGCACGAGTCGCACGCCAAATATCATTTAATCCTAAACCACCCAAACGTAATGAGTGAAAATAAATTGTAAGACCATCAGATGCAATTTGTGGTGCAGTATCAAAAGCTGTTGAATTCAATACAGTTAAACTAACTGGAGTTCCCCATGAATCTAAAATTGAAGCTCGTTTAGAAACATAGATGTTTGTATCAGAAAATGCAGCATCAAAACTTGCATGAAAATATAATGATAAACTGTCAGATGATAAACTTGGTCCGGTTTCGGAAAATTTCGTATTAATAACATTACCGATATTAACAGGTGTATTCCATGTTGAATTTAAATCAGCCCTTGTACTTTCATATAAATCTCGTAATCCATTTCCACCTGCACGGTCAGATGCAAAGATCATAGTTAATCCGTCTTTAGAAATTGTTGGTGCACGATCATCTGTTACAGTATTAATTGTTGTAAGATTAGTTGCAACTCCCCAATTATCGGCTTTAGTTGCTCGTGTTGAAACATAGATATCCATTCCACCTAATCCACCTGCTCTATTACTTTGAAAATAAAGCTCTAGATCATTTGATGATATTTCAACACCAGCCTCAACCGCTACTGGATCATTAACATTACTTCCCAATTCTGTTACTGTTTTATAATTAAAATCAGATGATTTACTAATTTGGATGTTACCATTTCCAACTGGAGCAGCGATATCTTCCCCACCACCACAAGCGGCTATAAAAATAATACCAGTTACAAATAATATAGATTTAATTTTCATGATTTTACAATTTCTCCAAATACCAATATATTGACTTTTTGCGCACGCAATAAGTCGGTTAAAATTTTTGTTTATCAGTGGGGGAGAAATGTCAGTTTATCAGAAATAAAATCTAAAAAGCTAAACATTATCTATTTTAAAGTAAATTAATTTTTAAAGTATGTGCTCGAAATGCACCACAAGAAGATGGTGGCTATGGGTGGACTTGAACCACCGACCCCAGCATTATGAATTCTTATTTTACACTGTTAACAGAAATTAACCAGCATAAATAAACCTTATTATATCTATAATTTTCAATGTCTTATGTTACTATACAGATAGATAGAGATAAATGAAAATTAACAGAATATCACGACATAACCGCCCCTGAACCGCCCCCAAAATATAATGCTGTGGTCAGTGAGGTTTGTTCATAGTACGAGGATTCTAACCATGCCTAAATTACGCATTACAAATGCCAGTATAAAAAAAATAAAAATTCCATTAAGTGGCAGGGTTACATATACAGATACAAAAGTACGTGGTTTTCGATTACGTATTACTCATAAAGGCACAATTACATTTTCTGTAAGAGCAGAATTAGACGGTAAAACAGTTCGAGCCAGTTTAGGCCGCTTCCCTAACTTATCAGCAGATCAAGCTGAAAAACTTGCTATTAAAAACCTATCTGAGTTTGCACATAATAAAAATCCAACTGCAATTAAAAAAGCCAATTCAGTAAAAGGAATTACTTTATCTGAATGCTTCGACCAATATAAATCTTCAAGAACCAATTTAAAAGAAACCACAAAGACAGAATATAGTAATACTGTAAATCAATATTTATCAGACTGGCTTAATAAACCACTGATTAAAATTACTAGAGATATGATCGAATCTCGACATAAAAAAATAGGTGAAAAATCACCTACTCGAGCAAACAAAACAATGCGAATTTTACGAGCACTTTTTGAATTTGCTCATGGTAAGTATGAAGATCAAAATGGTGAACCCCTAATACTGCATAATCCGGTTAAGCGGCTATCACACGTTAAAGCATGGTACAGAGAGACAAGGCGAACCGGACATATAAGCAATAGTGATTTACATAAATGGTTTGAAGCCGTTAATACTGCTCCTGAATGGATGGCTAGTTATAATCCAGAATCAAGCCGAGACTATTTATTGCTGGTTTTATTTACCGGATTACGCAGAAATGAAGCCGCTGGTATATTGTGGGAAAACATCAATTTTGAACAAAAAACGTTAACTGTAATTGAAACTAAAAATGGTGATGATCACGTTTTACCTTTAACAGACTATTTATATAAATTATTTAAACGTAGAAAAAAAGTAACTAAAGACAGTATTTTTGTTTTCCCTTCAAACAGTAAAAAGGGTTGCATGATTGACCCGAAAAAATTCATTTCAAGTGTTCGAGATAAATCTGATGTTTATTTCACCCTTCATGATTTACGTAGAACATTTATCACAATAGCTGAAAGTTTAAATATCCGTGATTACACATTAAAAAGATTATTGAATCACAGAAATAAAGCAGACGTTACTGATGGATATATTATTAACAATGTTGAACGACTACGAGAACCAATGCAGTTAGTGACTAATGAATTATTAATATTAAGTATTTGTCAGGATGAATTAAAGAGAGTAAGTAAAATATAAAATTAAAGGAGATAAATTAAAATGAATGAACAAGGACGTTTTCCAGAAGGGTTTAATTATTTTTTTGAAAAAGGATATTTGGATTTTGAAAATATTTATTCTGTAGAATTAATTCTTAGATTAAAAAAAGGGTTGTATAATAATTTAGATTTGGTTGAAAAAATAGACAGCAACTTTAAACTTAAAGACATCTCATGGAAATATTTTATTAAAATATTATTAGATGTATCGAGTAAATTTAATTATCAAGCCATAAACGAACATATCGAAAATAAATCAAATATCAAAGAACTAATTGAAGGCATTCGCGTAATTATAAAATTACTCATTAAAGAATTATCTAAACTTGAAAATATATTTAAAAATGATTCGACAAACAAACTAATTTTAGATTTCTATTCTATTATACTTAGCGCCTTACTTAGCGCCTTAGAAATTAAGAGCAATATTCCTAATAATACTGAGTACACAACTGAATTCCTAAAATCAAATTGCATACAAAAACCTGTAGAACATAGTGAAATAATTAATAATAAATTAAACCAGTTTAACTCCTTACTAAAGGAAATTCTAATCGATTTAAAATACACAGACATATCAAGTAATAATGTAAATAATATAAAAGACACTGAGTTTAAAGTAAAAAATAATTTTGATTGTAAATATTTCCTATTAGCTATAGACAAAAAACTAGATAATTTCACTTTCCAGAGTGATACTTATTGCCAGGAAATTAAACAAAGATCTAAAAGGAACGTTCCAAAAAAAACTGTAATAAGAGCTTTCTGGAGATTCTTAGTAATTAATTCAACTGAATTCTCGTTTAGATATGGAATAAATAATCTACATTCAACCCTATCAAATTCTGATATTGTATTACTCTTAAATATTGCTTTAAACCTATCAAGGGGTAATAAAATTGATAATGAAGACGTAAGAAAATCTATTAAAAAAGAAAGTTACAGGAAAAACACTGCAAATTATATTTCAATAATTAACTCTTCAACTTAGTATTTCACTACCAAGATTAATTAAAAAATTAGTAATATCTAATATCAGGATAATGTCTTATCGTAGGAATGCACAATAATTGTGCATTCTTTCTAATACAACTCATTTAATTTTTTAACCTATCTTTAATATATGCCTGTTTCACTAACTATCAGAGCGGAAAAGGTTGGTAAAAAAAACGCCTACCTTTTCCGTTTCAAAGTATAGATTTTAGTATTTATTTTTTATATTGTTTTCCCAATGTTCTAATTAATAACAGGGATTAACAAAAATGAATTCTATCAAACCCACTACAATCGAAATAAATAAGATTAAAAGAGAAATTTGTATTTCGCTAAATCTTGATCCAGAGACTCCCCCACTTTCATTGAACGATAAAGACACGAGTAAAGTATTAGGAGTAGTGCGAGGAACATTATCAGTATGGCGATGCACAAAACGGTATTGTTTACCCTTCACTAAAATTGGTGCAAATGTTCGATATCCATTAGACGAATTAGCCAAATTTATCATTTTACGAACCTATACACATACAGGTGAAACCTAAATTGAATATTAATTACAAATTCAATAGACAATTAGACACATTTATAAATATTTATTATTTTAAAATAATATGAACTTCAAAATGACTTTTTTTAAACAAAACAATTATTACTATAAAAGTAATTGTGGTAAATACACCATTTCAGTAAGTCTTAATAATAAAATACTGTTGTTTAAGATCTTGTACAAAAATGTACTTTTAGAAACCGTTAATAATGCCGAAATTGCATACAGCATTTGTAATAAACATAAAATCGAGTTTAATAAAAATAATGAAAAATCAGAAAAACACCATTGAAAAATTTAATTTTGAACAATTAAAATTAGACTATTCAATTAATGAAGTTATTGGAAGATTTTTAACATTAGAAAAGAACGGTATTGAATATAAAGCACTTTGTCCATTTCATGATGATTCAAAGCCATCTTTAACGGTAGTGCCTAATAAGAATATTTATAAATGCTTTTCTTGTGGTGTTACTGGTGATTCAATCGACTTCATTGAAAATTATCTCAACGTATCAACAAGTGAAGCTATTAAAATTCTAACTAATGACAGTTATGATAATACTAAGCCTAACCCGATAACAAAAGTTATTACAAAAACAGTGGTTAAAGATTTTTATGAAGGT
>CAYOHQ010000285.1:0-4635 GCA_964403805.1 uncultured Thioalkalispiraceae bacterium
CGGTGCTTGGTTAGGAACAATTATGTTATTTAATGTATGGGTTCTAATTTGGCCAAATCAGAAGAAAATTCTGGGTATTGTTGAAGCCAGTGCGGATCAAATTGCAAAATCAAAAGTTATTGCATTAATGGCATCACGTACTAACACCTTGCTATCAATTCCTATGTTGATGTGTATGGTTGCTCAAGGACACGGATTACCGTTCTAAATTCCCTAACCGGGATTAATCCAAAGCTCAAAAACCTGCCCCTATATGCTAGGAGCAGGTTTTTGTTGTTCTAATTGACCAAAAAACAATCAAATAATCGTAATTCCTATTTGCCCTGTTATGTTTAAAACACTAAAATGGTCGATTGTCGTTAAAAACTACCGAATACGCTAATCAAAACCACGCAAAATATGCTTGGCGCATAAGGTATCTTTTGAAACAAAATGAAACACTGATAAAAATTTAATAAATATTAACTTTGATAGACTTAAACTATGGCTGATCATTTAATGAATACTTATGGACGACTACCCGTAACCTTTCAAAAAGGTGAAGGTGCTTTATTGTATGATGAAAAAGGCACAGCTTACTTAGATGCACTTGCTGGTATTGCAGTATGTGGTCTGGGTCACTCGCACCCTCAAATTACCGAAGCCATTTGTGATCAAGCTTCAAAGTTAATGCACACCACTAATATTTACGGTATTGAGTTACAAAGTAAACTGGCCGATTCACTGTGTGAAAAATCCGGTATGGATAAGGTTTTCTTCAGTAACTCCGGCGCAGAAGCCAATGAAGCTGCTATTAAAATTGCCCGACTGTATGGCAAGCAACAAAAAATTGAAACTCCAACCATTATTGTTATGGAGACCAGTTTTCATGGCCGTACATTAGCAACGCTAACTGCTACGGGAAATCGAAAAATTCAAGCTGGCTTTGAGCCACTGGTGCCAGGTTTTGTACGAGCACCGTATAATGATTTAGATGCAATAAAAAATATTGCTGAGAATAATAAAAACGTCGTTGCCGTTCTGGTTGAACCCATTCAAGGTGAAGGCGGCATTAATATCCCCGATGCAGAATATTTAACGGGTATACGACAAATTTGTGACGATAATAACTGGTTAATGATGCTCGATGAAATTCAAACCGGCATGTGTCGCACCGGTGAATGGTTTGCATTTCAACACAGTAATGCCAAACCGGATGTAATGACCCTGGCTAAAGCCTTAGGCAATGGTATGCCAATTGGTGCCTGCATTGCTGCTGGTAAAGCTGCCGATGTATTTCAACCCGGTAACCATGGTTCAACATTTGGCGGTAACCCACTAGCCTGTCGAGTGGCCAGCGAAGTGATTGATGTATTAACAAAAGAAAATTTAGCAAAACGTGCAGCCGAACTTGGTGAAAAAATGTTTACTAAATTCAAGCACAATCTTTCTGAGCTCGAGGGTGTTACTGAAATACGGAGTGCCGGAATGATGTTTGCAATTCAATTAGACAAACCCTGCGTTGAATTAGTGAAACTGGCATTGGATGAAAACTTATTAATTAACGTCACTGCTGAATCGGTGATCCGTTTACTCCCCCCGCTTATCATCACTGATGAACAAGCAGATACAATAGTAGAAAAAATTACTACATTAGTAACTCAATTTCTTTCTAACTCCTGATTTAAACATCTATTACATACTCAAGATCTCACGATCAAAAAGGTACATGATATGACAGTCAAACATTTTTTAACTTTATTGGATCTCAGCAAAGATGAAGCTCAAAAAATCATAACTCGCGCTATCGAGCTAAAAAAAATGCAACAAGCGGGTGAAATATACGAGCCATTAAAAAATAAAGTATTGGCTATGATTTTTGATAAATCATCAACCCGAACACGAATATCATTTGAAGCCGGTATGGCTCAATTTGGTGGCCATGCGATATTTTTATCACCCAAGGATACGCAACTTGGTCGAGGCGAACCGATTGAGGATTCAGCAAGAGTCATGTCAAAAATGGTCGATGCGGTAATGATACGAACATTTGAACATGAAACCGTAACATCATTTGCAAAACATTCCAGTGTACCGGTGATCAATGGGTTAACCGATTTAGTTCACCCTTGCCAATTACTAGCTGATATTCAAACCTATGTTGAACATCGAGGTAGCATCGAAGGAAAAACAGTTGCCTATATTGGTGATGGTAATAATATGTGTCATTCTTATATGAATGCTGCAAAATTGTTTAACTTTAAATTACGCGTTGCTACACCAGTAAATTATGAACCAAATAGTAAAATCGTAGAATCAGTGGGTGATTGTGTATATTTATGCAATGATCCAAAAGATGCAGTACAAAATGCCGATTTAGTTGTGACTGATGTTTGGGCCAGTATGGGACAGGAGTCGGAGCAACAACAACGTGAAAAAGACTTTGAAGGTTATTGCGTTGATAAAAAATTAATGAGTCTTGCAAAAAATAATGCTTTGTTTATGCATTGCCTGCCTGCACATCGAGGCGAAGAAGTATCTGCCGAGATAATGGATGATCCTGATAGCATAGTTTGGGATGAAGCAGGCAATCGACTTCATGCACAAAAAGCTTTGTTATTGCATTTATTTGATAAAATTTAAATAACTGTTCTTAATACTTTCTAATACCATCATTGGCGAGCAGCCCAAATACTGCTATAACTAATGAATGAAATATTTTTTTCAAATAATTTTCTTTTTACTATTTACAGGCTTTCCTGTTTTAGCTAGTGCTGATGCACTGAGTGACGGTTTTAAGTCCTTCCAGAAAAAAAACTACAAAAAAGCATACACTATCTGGAAACCACTAGCTGCTGCTGGTAATGCTGATGCTCAATATAATATTGCATTGTTATTAAAAAACGGTAAAGGTGTAAAACAAGATCACAGGCAAGCCTTGTATTATTTTTTAGATGCAGCCAAACAAGGGCATGCTGAAGCTCAGTTTAATGCTGGAGTAATGTTTCGACAATCATTAGGAATTTCACGATCCAACAAAGATGCCGTTATTTGGTGGGAACGTGCAGCTGCACAAGGTTTAACTGAAGCTCAACACAATTTAGCCGTTATGTATGCCTATGGTATGGGTGTTCGGGTAGACAACAAAAAAGCTATAAAGTTATGGCGCACGGCTGCAAAAAAAGGCCATAAAGAAGCCAAACGAGCTTTATTTGTTGGATATACCAAGGGTTATTTTGGGCTCAAAAAAGATCCAAAATTAGCCGAAAAATACCGACCCGCAGATCTGAAAAAATAAGCAATTTAAAACCGTTCTATCGAATCAGACAAAATACTGATTCATATCTGTATATTTGCTATGATCAGCTGCTACTATGGAAGAATTATTAAACCTTAAAAACATATCTTGTCAGTATCAAACTCAAATTGTAGTTCGTGATCTTTCGTTTCGTGTGAATCAAGGGGATCTTATTTGCCTTGTCGGTCCTAGTGGCTGTGGCAAAACTACGATACTGCGCGCAATAGCCGGCTTTGAGGCAATTAAAAAGGGCGAAATTTCTTTACACGGTAAAGTAATTTCTCGACCAGGCTATGAGCTTGCACCAGAAAAAAGAAAAATCGGGATGGTTTTTCAAGATTATGCTTTATTTCCTCACATGGATATTAGCAATAACATTTGTTTTGGTTTACGAAATCAATCCTCTCAGGAAAAATCTGAGACAACTAAAAAAATGCTCTCAATAGTTGGATTAGAAGGCTTAGAAAAACGTTATCCACATGAGTTATCTGGAGGACAACAACAAAGAGTTGCCCTTGCTCGCGCTTTAGCGCCAATGCCAGATATTATATTAATGGATGAACCCTTCTCGAACCTGGATGTAGAAATGCGCGAATCGCTAAGCCAGGAAATACGCAGCATTTTAAAAGAACAAGGTGTTACCGGAATCATGGTGACACACGATCAACACGAGGCTTTCGCAATGGCTGATGTCATTGGTGTAATGAAAGAAGGTGAAATACAACAATGGGATACTGCGTATAATTTATACCATGAACCTATAAATCCATTTGTAGCAGATTTTATTGGTCAAGGTGTTATGCTAAAAGGAACCTTATTATCTCCAAACAAAATAGAAACTGAAATTGGAATCGTTAAAGGTGATCGAGCTTATGATTGGGAACGAGGTAGTCAATTACAATTACTTTTACGACCAGATGATGTCGTATCTGATCATCACGGTAATTTAGTCGGTGAAATAACTCAACGGGCATTTAAGGGTGCAGAAATCATGTACACCATCCGCTTATCAACCGGAACTGAAGTAATGTCTTTATTTCCAAGTCATCATGACCATTTTGTAGGTGACAAAGTCCGGTTAAGATTAGCTGCAGATCACATGATTGCATTTCCATTGGATTAATAAATACTATTACATCAAATAGTAAATATCATCATCCCGTTCATCTCCATTACCGATATACCACTCAACGTATGCTAACTGAGCTTCTGTAACATTTTTAAAATAAGATATCTTTTGACCATATTGTGTTTCGATTACAGCTGAACCATCATTCATTTCTCTAATTACCATCTTCATAAGATTTCCTCCAATTTTATTAGATTAGATAATAATTTATCTATATTAAATATTTATT
>CAYOHQ010000286.1:0-4635 GCA_964403805.1 uncultured Thioalkalispiraceae bacterium
CAGTTTATATATCAGAAATTAACTTGAAGAGAGAAAATGGTATTGTCAGTATTCCGCATCAGGAGGTTTTAAGAACAGCGACACCAGTATTTGATTCTAAACAAGTGACACTTTCAGGATATATAATGATCACATCAGAAATAGGACGTGAATTACGCGATATTCAAAAAGGAATACAAAATCCAAATCGCAAAATTTACATAACTAATGATCGTGGTGGTTATCTGCTACATCCAGATGTTAATAAACGATATGGATTTGATTTAGGTAAACGCTATCGAATACAGGAAGATATTCCTCAAATAGCCAAATTATTTTTACCAGAAAATAAAAATGATAGATTTATCCTGTCCCCCAAAAGTAGCGCCATTAAATATGCAATTAACGTCAATAAAATTCATTTTGATGTTTCTCGGCCAAAAAGATTCATTGCTGTTGGTATGACCGAATTTCGTGATAGTATTATTAAAAATCAAACTAAGGTTCTTAATGATATTGTATATTTGGTTTTCATTATTTCAGTTGTTGTAACTTTATTCGCAGTAATATTTTCTTATCGATTATCTAAACCGATTAGACAAATCACTCAAGTGATGGATGACTATAAAAATAATCGAGAATCCAGTGCTATAATGCCAATCGATCAACGAGATGAAATTGGTGTATTGGCTCGAAGTTATGAGACTTTAATGGGGCAAGTTAAAGATGCGCATAAAAAATTAGCTGAAATGAATCGTAATCTTGAGTCTAAAATTGCCGCACGAACACTCGAACTTGAAGTAAGTGAAATACGCCAACGCAGTATAGTTGAAAATATGGTGGATGGACTAATAACAATTAAGCCTAATGGAATTATTGACTCATTCAACCCTGCTGCAGAAAAATTATTTGGCTATACACGAAATGAAGTGGTAGGTGAAAATATAAAAATATTAATGCCTGAGCCTTATCATTCCGAGCATGATATGTATCTACGACGTTATCAGGAAACCGGAGTAAAAAAGATAATTGGTAGCGAGAGGGAAGTTATAGCAAAACGTAAAGATAATTCAGAGTTTCATATCGAGTTGGCAATTAGCGATGCTGTAGTGAACGAACAAAGAATATATACTGGCGTAATTCGTGATATTACTGAAAGAAAAGAAATTGAAAAAATGAAAAACGAATTTATATCTACTGTAAGTCATGAGTTACGAACACCCTTAACGTCAATTCTAGGATCATTAGGATTACTTATTAACGGTGTAGTTGGAAAATTACCTGCTAAAGTTCATGACATGCTTATTATTGCAGGTAATAACACAGAACGACTTTTATTTGTTATTAATGATTTGCTGGATATCCAAAAAGTAGAATTTGGTCAACTAAATTTTGAATATGAAAATATAGATGTCTACCAATTTATAGAACAGTCTATTCAGGATAATGAAGCTTATGGAGAACAATATGATGTTAAATTTTTACTGGATTATGATCAACAAACTCATTTTGTATTAGCGGATAAAAATCGTTTAATGCAGGTAATGTCAAATCTTTTATCAAATGCTGCAAAATTTTCACCGCCAGATAGTAATGTTACAATTAGTGTCAAATGCCAAAAAGGACTCGTAAGAATTATGGTTAGTGATCTTGGCTCAGGAATTCCTACCGAATTTCAATCAAAAATATTTGACAAATTTACACAATCCGATTCTTCTGATACCCGACAAAAAGGCGGTACAGGGCTGGGGTTAAGTATCTCAAAATTTATAATTGAAAAACTCGGTGGTAATATTGGATTCATAACAAAAATAGGAGAAGGGACAACGTTTTATTTCGAACTGGATGAAATATTAATCAATGATTGAGTTTTAAAGCAATAAGTTTTCTTTAATTGGATGATAGAGATCAGCAGCATTTATTAATGAATTTGCTGTTAATTCGGGTACACCGTAAACTTCAGTAGTCACTTTATTCACTTCAGCTATTTTTTTTAATAGTAAATCAAAGTCACCATCACCTGATAGCAATATAACAGTGTCTATATCTTTTGTAATCTGCATTACGTCTATGGCTATTCCAACATCCCAGTCGCCTTTGGCCGAGCCATCACTTCGTTGAATATAAGGTTTTAGTTTAACAGTGAAACCTATGTGTTTTAGAGCATCCTGAAATTTAAGTTGTTTATCATCATTTTTATTAATTGCATAAGCTATTGCAGAAACAATTTTTCCATTAGTGCTTATTTTCTCCCACAATTTTCGGTAATTAAATTGCCGATTATAAGTATCACGAGTTGTATAGTAAATGTTTTGAACATCTACAAATAATGCAATTTTTTTCATTTGGTTTTAATCTAAAAACGCTAACGATTCCCTGATTGTGTTTGTTTATTTGAACGTCCTTTTGCATTAGGACGTTTCTTTTTCCATGGCGATCCTGGTTTTTTAGCGGTTGTATTATTGTTACCGGATTTTCGCGAATTATGCTGTTGTCTACCTCGACCGCCCATATTAATTGGTTGGGCTTTTATATTTGGATCAGGCTTATAGTCATCGAAAATAACTTTGGGGATATCTCGTTTTATTAGTCTCTCAATATCTCGAAGTAACTTAAGTTCGTCCACACAAACAAGTGACATTGCTTCACCTTCATTACCTGCTCGACCAGTTCGACCTATACGGTGTACGTAATCTTCTGCAACATTGGGTAGCTCAAAATTAACAACATGTGGTAATTGATTAATATCCAGACCGCGAGCAGCAATATCAGTTGCAACTAAAACGCGTACTTTACTTGATTTAAAGTTTGCCAAAGCTTTGGTTCGTGCTCCCTGGCTTTTATTGCCATGAATTGCAGCTGAACTTATTCCATCTTGAATGAGTTGTTCGGCTAATTTATTGGCTCCGTGTTTTGTTCGGGTAAAAACCAGAACTTGCTTCCAGTTATTTGAACCTATTAAAAATGATAGAAGTTCACGCTTTCGTTTTTTATCTACCGGGTGCACGACTTGCGTAACACGCTCAGATGCAGTATTTCTGGCTGCGACTTCAATTAAAGCGGGTGATTTTAGTAAATCTTTGGATAGTCGTTTAATTTCATCTGAAAATGTAGCTGAAAATAATAATGTTTGTTTTTGCTTTGGAATAATTGCAAGGATTTTTCGAATATCTCGGATAAAGCCCATATCCAACATTCGATCAGCCTCGTCGAGTACTAATATTTCAATATTGGTGAGATCGACCGTTTTCTGACTAACGTGATCCAATAAGCGGCCAGGCGTAGCAACGAGTATATCCACACCTTGACGCAATTTTTGTATTTGCTGGTTTATTTTGACACCGCCAAAAATTACCGTTGATTTTAGTGGTAGATATTTTCCATATAGATGGACACTTTCCGCCACTTGCGCTGCTAATTCACGTGTTGGTGTTAGTACCAGTGCTCGTACAGGGCGTCGGCCTTGTTCTGGTTTACCTGACGACATTAGACGTTGTAATAACGGCAGGGTAAATCCTGCTGTTTTACCAGTGCCGGTTTGGGCTCCACCCATTAAATCACGGCCTTCCAGAATAATCGGGATTGCTTGTGATTGTATTGGTGTTGGGGTGCTGTAATTTTTTTCAGAAATAGCACGAAGTAGTTCCGACCGTAGGCCGAGTGATTCAAATGACATTGAGGATGTTCTCCGGGGTTCGGCCTACCCTATAATTCAGGAATTCCTGTTAATGGGATGGTCTAGGCGGAAACATAATTGTATTTGGGGGTTATCGGGAAGGATTACCACATTAAAAAAAGGTGCGGACCATAGCGCACTTATACAGTAGGCGGAGTATATAGTAGATTAAGCCTTAAAAGTAGTTATATATGGCTACAAATTTAGTATGTTATTTGTTTGGCTGAACTTTACATTATTCAATTATTGGAGCCAAGTATACATAAAACCATAAAATTACTTAAAATGTGGTTACTTGCAGCGAAACGCAATGATGAGCTTGAATTTCTTAACACCTAGCTTATAATGTGGCTATGTGTGATGTTTTTGATGAAAATTCGCTTACACTGCATAGCGCTACATACTATCCTGGTTCTTGTCAGAAGATTTCTCCTGTTAATTTCCTCGTATAATTTGTAACACTTTTTTTAATTTTTTACTTTGAGGTAATTTAACATGGCAACAGGAACCGTTAAATGGTTTAACGAATCTAAAGGCTTCGGCTTTATCACTCCAGACGATGGTAGCAAAGATGTTTTTGCACATTTTTCAGCAATCGCCAGTGATGGTTTTCGAACACTGAATGAAGGTCAACAAGTGACTTTTGATGTGGAAGAAGGACCAAAAGGCCCACAAGCTGCAAACATTAAAGTTTAATACTTTTTTGTTTTTGCTTTAAAAAAACCTGCAAGTAATTGCAGGTTTTTTTTTGCCGAAAGTTTATTGTATATTGTTGATTATTACCATTATCAGATTGGCAGCAACTTTGCCTTTATCTCATTTTATCTACATGTGCTTATAGTTTAAATAGTTGTATATAAGCTGTTTAAGTTGTTACATATTTATATTCCCCGTTCTGAATTCTTACTGTTTCTAAGTGCGTCTTAATTTGTTTCTTTACGCTAAACATTGACACCGATTTTTTAGTGTAATTTTGTGAT
>CAYOHQ010000287.1:0-4615 GCA_964403805.1 uncultured Thioalkalispiraceae bacterium
AGCAGACAGTAAGCCTGCAGTTAAAAAAGTGAAAGGTCCATTATCGGTTATGGTTTTAGGTTCTGGTGGGCCAATAGCAACTCCGGCTGGGCGTGCGAGTTCTGGTTATTTAATTTTCGTAGAAGGTAAACCGCGAGTTTTGATGGATATGGGGGGCGGTACATTTAAGAGTCTCGCAAAAAGTGGTGCGAATGTTGCGAATTTACAGCATTTTTTATTAACGCATCTGCATTTGGATCATACTGCGGACATGTCGGCAATTGTTAAAACAGTTTTTTTTCATAATCGAGCATTAGGAAAAAAACGTACTGCCAAATTTAAATTTTATGGTCCGGCGGCTAATGGTGTTGCTTTTCCGTTACCGTTGACAGGTGGTAAAGCAATTGATCAATATCCCGGTTCTGTTGAATACGTTGATCAACATTATAATATTGAAACTGGAATGGAACGCTATTTGAATGTGTTTGCAATTGCTATTGAGGCAGGCAAGTTCTTACGTGAAGCAACTGATTTACCGTCTGATTTTAAGTCTGATATTATTACCACTGTTTTTGAAGATCCTGATGGTTTAAAAGTGACATCAATTGCCGTTAACCATGGTCCGGTTCCAGCAGTTGCTTATAAAATTGAGTATCAAGGTCACATCATTGTGTGGTCGGGTGATACTACTTCAAAAACCGGTAATATGGCAAAGATTGCGAATGGAGCGGATATCCTGATTTATGATACTGCAATAATGGCTGATGCACCGCCACCTGGATCTGTTTTTCATAAATTGCATACCCATCCATCTCGTATAGCAGAAGTCGCAGTAGCTGCCAAACCTCGTAAACTGGTTTTATCACATATCACCCCGGTGACCGATTCGCGAATAAATGAAGTGAAGCAAATCATCCGTGATGGTGGTTATCTTGGTAAAATTAAAGTGGCTAAAGATTTGAAAGTTTATAACATAGAAAATTAATCATTAAAGTGTGTGAAATGCTAAAGGGAGCTTTTGCTCCCTTTTTTTGTGCTTATTGCCATGAGAGATTAAGTGAAAAGTTACAAAAAAGGACTTATTTGTCATAATCCTTGACTTTATAATATTAATAACTATTGTATAAGTAATGTTTCATATCCTTTGGACCTTTTATAATGGCCAAACAGGGTTTCTCGAGTCAGGATGTCACTCGAATAACATCAATTAGCCAACGCCAATTACAGTATTGGTGTAAAACGGCACTTATCACGCCTTCCATGCAAACTCCAGGAGGGCATGCACGATTTTCATTTTACGATCTAGTTACCCTTAAAACAATTTCAACTTTAATTCGCGCTGGTGTATCGATACAAAAAGTACGCCATTGCATTGATAAACTGGTGAAGTTACTACCTGAAGTAAAGTATCCCTTATCAGAATTATCAATTGTCGCAAATGGTGAAGCGGTTTTAGTTTTCCATCAAGGTTCAGCATTTGAAGTGATTACAGGGCAAGAATGGATTGTTGACATAGCGAAATTAAACCAACAGGTTCAAGAAACACAAAGGGGACTTTTACACTCGCAACAAGATTTGTTTTTAAATTTAGAAAAAATAATATAACTATAAATAATAACTACAACAGTTCGAACGAGTATTAATAAATAAGTTTGATATATCAGAATTTTAATTGAATATTAAAGGAGATGAATATATGCGAACAATATCTATTATAAATACCAAGGGTGGTTGTGGTAAGACGACAACTGCAATCAATCTTGCTTGTAGTTTGGGTTGGAAAGGTTTACGTGTGCTGCTGGTTGACATGGACCCTCAAGGACATGCAACCCTGGGTGTGAATTATAAATGTGAAAATGAACCGGGCTTGTATGAGTTATTTACAGAACAGGCAAGCATTGAAGAAGTGATCGTTAAATTTGTTGTGGCGGGTATTGATATAATACCCGCAACCAATAATCTGGATAGATTAGAAAATTTATCGAATGATAGTCAATGGCAGTCTAATTTATCGAATAATTTAAATAAAATATCGTACTTATACGACTATGTTGTTATTGATTGTCCACCGATGTTTAATCAGAGTACAAGATATGCCTTGCATGCTTCTAATGAGGTCATTGTACCATTGGAAATGAGTTTATTTTCATTTGACAGTATTAAAGTGGTTATCCAAAAGCTAACTGATTTTGAAAAACGAAATGGTATATCATTGCCTTATTCATTATTACCAACGATGGTGGATCAAAGGACGAAGCTTGCACGATCATTTCTAAATCAGTTATGGCAGGATTATCCTAAACAAGTATTGCCGTTTATTATTCATAATACAGTACGTATTCGGGAAGCCGTTTGCAAGGGTTTACCCATTATTGATTATGATGCAGATTCACCAGCAGCAACTGATTATATGTATTTAGCGGATCAAATTATTAATCAAATTGAAGATGAATTTGTTATTGATAATAGTTTAATTGATGAAAATAATACTGAGGTTCAAATTGTTGCGTAACGCAGTTGGAGTTCTGATTAAATAAGTATTTTTGAAGCTTCAGTCGTTTTATATTGATTTTGCAATAATTCATCCAGTGGCGATGGTCGCTGGATGAAATAACCTTGAGCAAAATCGACATTAATATCACGCAATAGTTTTAAAATAGAGACATTCTCAACAAATTCTGCAATTGTTTTCATCCCCATCACATGGCCAATCTCATTAATGGATTTTACAAAGGCAAAGTCCATTAAATCTTTATTAATGTCCTTAACAAAGGAACCATCTATTTTAATAGAATCTACTGGAAGATTTTTTAAATAAGCAAAGGACGATAATCCGCTACCAAAATCATCGAGTGAAAATTGACAGCCTAACCGTTTTAACTCATAAATAAAATTACAGGCATTACTTAAATTTGCGATTGCAGCTGTTTCAGTAATTTCAAAACATATTGTATTATCTTTTAATTTATATTGCTCAATTAACTCAATAATTCGGGCTAAGATTGTATCGTTTGATAATGACGTACCTGAGAGATTAATAGAAAACATCATTGGTGAGTCTGATTTTTCCTGATTGTATCTTTCAATGTAGTTAAGTGAGTTTTCAATAACCCAAATGTCAATTGTTTCCATTAAATTAAATCGTTCAGCTGCAGGTATAAAAGCTCCAGGAGGAATTAACTCGCCTTTTTCACTTGTCATGGCAAGCAGTATTTCTATGTGACTTGGTACTTTGCGATGCCGGTTAACGGGTACTATTGGTTGATAGAATAACCTAAACCGATCATCTTCAAGCGCTTTAGTAATATTAGACACCCATTGCATCTCACCTTTTCTTTTTTCAAGATCAACATTTCCCGGGGAATAAACATGAATACGATTACGACCACGTTCTTTCGCTATATAACAGGCTGTATCAGCGTTACTTAGTATATTCGTTAAATCTTCAGAATTTTCATCTAAGGCTACAAGACCAATACTGGCCCCGATTGAAAAAATATTATCATCCCAGGTAAAACGAAAATCCTGAATGGTTTCTCGTAGGACTTCGGCTATTTGTTCAGCTTGCGGTAGATGACAAAATCCTAGTAATACACCAAATTCATCACCACCTAATCTGGCAAGGGTATCGCCATCGCGGATTTTATTTTTAAGTAAGGTTGTTAATTGTCGTAAAAGCTCATCTCCTGCAATGTGACCGCAGGTATCGTTAACTATTTTAAATTGATCCAAATCGAGATATAAAATAGCGTGTTTGGATTGATCTGTTTTGGTTCTGGCTAATGCCGTTGTTAGACGGCGATCAAACTCATGGCGGTTAATCAGGCCGGTTAGCGCATCGTGGGTTGCATGATATGAGAAACGTTCTTTTTCCTGAAACAACTCATCGGCCGTTTTTTTGTGACTGTTTATTTCTACTTTTAACTTTGATTGATACTTCCTGATTGAGTAACGCATTAATGAGAAACTGTGGATTAATCTACCCACTTCATCGTTATGTTGTTTTGGTAAATCAATATCAAAATCGCCTTTTGCAATTTTATCAGATGCAACCGCGAGATAATGTAGAGGTTGCCTTACGATTACTTCCAGAACGATTACTATAGCAATTGAGAATAAGGTTAGTAACAATACCAGAGCAACAAGAAAAAATTGTTGTTGGGTATGAATAGTGTTAACAATAGAAGTATTATCAACAGTCAAATAGAGTGTGCCAAGGGAGTGGTCGAGATAGACGATATCCTGAACGGCATGATAACTATTTTTATTTTTAAACGGTGGTTGCTCATTAAACGGGAACAATTGAGTGTTGTTTGAATCTCTTAAAATTAAACTTTTCCAGTTTTTGTTATTTTCTAATAAAGTATTGAGGTTATCGTAAACACTGGCTAACTGATTTTCTAATAATAACGGTACTAAACCCTCGGTGACACTGTGTAAATGGTTGTCAATATTTTTAGCTTCTTGTTCTTGAACAAAAGATAAAAATTGTGGCAACCATTGATAATGTGCATAGGCAGCAAACAGCATACTAAACAGTAGCAAGGGTAAAAATAACTTGAAGCGCAAACCCAGTTTTGGTAATTTGAGTGTCATAAATTTTTATTATTTTTTAGTTAATTTTTCTGTTGTATAG
>CAYOHQ010000288.1:0-4591 GCA_964403805.1 uncultured Thioalkalispiraceae bacterium
TACCTGACATTGTGAATGCTTTATTTTCAAAGTATTCAGCAGCTAGCTTTTCAGTCATGGCTGCAAACTTAACTTTAGACATACGCATGCTATCTGCTTTAGCAAGTTCCTGCTTAGCATTGTCCACGCCTATGCGCCAACCGTTTTTATAAATGCGCTTGGAAACTTTTTTCAAGTCTGCTTTTAATTCAGGTTTTATTTTAAACTTTTTAACTTCGTTAGGTGTAGTGAGTAAATTATAATATTCCGCTCTAATCTCATTAGATGCATACTCAACAATATCTTGCATAACATTTTCTAAATGTGTTACACCTTGATATTCGGATATGCCTGCACTTCTATCTATTTGTGAAAAATCTACACGCTTAACAGCGCGACTGAATAATAATTTATCAGTCTTATTAGACATTTCCATTTTAGGTTCCTGAGAAGGTTTATTATCCGCATCTTCAATATCAGACAAAGCATCACCTTTTGATTCTGGTTTACCAATGCGCGAATCAGAAGGGGCATTGTCTTTTTGCATGTCATCTTGGATAGGTTCACCCTTCTCAGGAAGTTCGAGTTGGTCACGCCAAAATTCTTCATCAGATTCTGTGGCCACGACCGCATTTTTTTCTACCAACTTAGTCCATGTATCAATTGTTCTAACTAACTCGGCTGTTGATAACGGTTTGAAATAAAACTCTGGGTAGATGTCATCACCAAAATTATAATCTCCTAAATCTTTTACTAACTGTTCATTCATTGTTTCTGCTAAATCTTCTGCTTCTGCATCAAGCATCCATAAAAACGATTCTAATTGTGTTGATGCCTGTGCATTGCTACCTCCTGAACCTTGTTCTGATAAGCCTAACATTTGAGGCATTAATAATGCTTTCGATAATGCTTTGTTATGCTTTGCTATTGCGCGGTCAAATGCTTGTGTATCTTTAGGCATCTCAACATTTAATTTAACACCTTTAGGCATTAAGATTGAAGTAACTGTTTGTATCCTACTCATTACATTTTTAAGTAATGTTTCTTCTGCACTGCCTTTATTTATAACAGCATCACCTTCTGGTTGCGCCCAAACAAAACCACCTGCACTACGTTCTAAAAATATGTTTTCTAGCTTTATAATGACATCTTTAGAATAGTAAGCACGATAAGCTTCGCGTAGTTCAGACTGCCCATAATGTATGTCAATTTCTGGATTATGTACGTGGTGAACCATACTATGTAAATCAATCTCTTTTTCTGTAGAGGCTATTAATTGAGAGACGCTTTTTAATTCACCAAATTCATCTGTATTAAAAATAAAAGACTCATAAGGTTTTAAACGTAAAGATTTAACGCCCCAATAAAGCGAGCCGTTATGATTAAATGCTTTAAATGTTTTTTCTGATAATGAAAAACCATTATACATTGAGGACATTATACCATTGAAAGCATTTCTTAAACTGCCTTTAATAGTCTTTAGTGACTTTGTCATTACTGCTATGCGTTTTTTCTTTTCTTCTTCGCTTAACGTTTCAGCATCTTCAAACTTAAATCCCCAACCGCGTGAGGTTACTGAATTTCTACGAAAGCGAACGGCTGCTTTAATTTGTTCATCATTAAGCATACGTTTATAAATTCTATAACCATGCCTACCTATTAAATCATCTGGGTTGTATTTTTTAAAATCGCCTGAACCGTAAAGTAATGATTCAGATATAACTTGACCGCTAGTTGGGGGATTGATAGCTTGAGCTACTTTGTTCTTCTTAAATTCAAATTCAAAATTACCAATCTGCATTCGCTGTCTCCATTTCACCATACACTTCCAAGGAAGAGCCTTGTGATAGTTGTGGTGTTTGATTCGCAAATATCATAGATGGGCTATCTGCCATATCTGGTGATTTAATGCCATTAGCTTTCATTGCTTTTTTACTCACTAAATCTTCAATCCTTTCAGTACCTAAATTAGTTTGGATACTACACATCTGCGCGGTAAAATCTTCCCAATCTTGTTCACTGCAAAAATCTTCATCTATGATAATCTTACCATCCCTAAGCCAATCACGCATCACTAAAAAGCTTCTAACACGCTGATTTCTCCATTTTTTTGTGTCAATATTGTCTGTAGAGCCACCTTTGAAGGGAATAACGTTGTATTTATTCATTTTCATCAAATATCCTGCTGTCCCTGCTCCGACTCCTATAGAATCAACAATCAACACATCACCGTTTTTTAAATCATAATTTTCTGAATCTGCTATGCGACTGACTGCCTCGGCTGCCATTATTGGTGATTTTGAGGGTGGGAATGAAAAACGATGTATTGATTTAAGCACCGTAAAAGTATCATATTCATAAGCAACTGTAATAACCGTTTCATCTTCTCCACCGTCTGCAACGTCACAAGATATTTTTAACGTTCTTGTCGAGCCGTCAGGCTTCCACTCTTTGCGTGCATCTTCTAACCATTGTAGTACAAGCAATTGATTTTCGCTTGCCTCAACAAAATTACCAAACACACGAACTTGCACCACTGGGGATTGCTCACCATATTTAGCAATCATATTACTAACCCATTCTTGACTTATGCGATTTGTATCCTTATGTTTTATTTTTATTTGATAATAAAGTTCCTTAGTGCCTTTTTTTTTATGTGAAGCCCAAAACTCACCACTAGTTTTAGTTGGGTTTCCTATTAGCACTAAAATGTTTAATCCTGTTTCTGTATCACCTGTTAACGCGCCTTCAATAACTGGAAACATATTCTCATCAACACCGCTAGCTTCTTCGACTAAAAACATTAAATAATCATCATGATAGCCTGCTAAATTTTCTGGTGCGCTTGCCGCTTCAATAATCGCAACATGATCTGAATCATTAGCCCAGTAAATGTTTTTAGTTTCAACATTTATTAATTGCTGATACTCACTTATAGCTTTCATTTTAATTTTTCTAAACTCAGGCCATAAACGAGTTATCAATTGTTTTTCTTTTGGTGCTGTGCAAGGTATGCGACCACGAACAACAAAGTTAAACCAATGCATAAGCTTTGCCATTGCATGAGTTTTACCGCAACCGTGAAACGCAACAAAGGAAAAACGTGTTAAGCCTTTATGATTGTAAAGCGTAGGAATGTTTTTTTTTATTCTGAATAAATCAGCAACGGCATTTAAAGCTTCTGATTGCCAAGGGTCATTGGGGGATTTTAAAATCTTTTCACAAAACCAATCAGGGTCTAGTTTAGATTTTTGAATTGTTTTTCTTAAAGTTTTAACATTCATCTATTCAGCTTCAAATAGATTATCTAAATCATCTTCATTAGATTCACCATCATCTTCACTTGCTAAAGCTTGTTTAAACGTCTCCCCTTTTGAAATCTCTAAATGCTGAATGCTTTTATCCACTTGTTTAAGTTTGTTTTTACCTAACCAAATTAATAGCTGTGGATTACCTTGCATAGCAACCTGCATTTGTTTGCGCCTTAGTGAAGCATTGCCTTCTTCTCTACCTGCCAGAATAGTTTCCATTAAAATAGGGTTGTTCTTTTTCATAGTGATGAAGGTGACTTTACTAATTCTAAGAACTGCATAAATTTCTGACTGAGTGCAACCTATCTTTGCAAGTTCTTTTACTTTATCTAAATCAATGCCAACTGAAGGTCTACCAGATTTTCCATGAGGTTGTTTACCGTCCGCGTAGATTATATTACAACTAGTAGGTTCTATTCCTTTAGCCTCTTCTCTATTGGTTTTTTGTTTAATTACTTTTTTCTTTTTAGCTTTAGACTTTTTCTTAGTTTTCTTTTTAGCTTTCTTCTTCTTAGTTGCCATTTTATTTTTTAACCTTTACAGCTTTAGCTGCAAGCAATCTTGTGTGACCAATAACAACATTATTTTTATCTAAAACGACTGGTTGTTGAAAACCAAACTCTTTAATGGACTGCGCGACTTGGCTAACTGCGTTTTCATTATTGCGGGGGTTTTTATTATATGGTTTTATTTTACTTATTTGAACTTGAACAATTTTCACATGCTTTGCCTTTACTAAGTGATTGTTAATTAATTTTAACACTTAATGAAGTAAAAGTAATGATACACCAACGTTTAAAACAATATTACTAATGAAATCAATAAGTTAATAAGTTTATAGGTATATTATAAGTAACCTAAAATGCTTAAGTTATTGATCTATATAAAGAATTACTACTCATAATAGTATTATAGGTTTTTTAATAATTATATATATATATAGTGTGTTATTTTCAGATATATAGAGCTTGGGCAAGAAACCTATAAAACCTATAATGACTATAAGCTGTTGATTTAGTAAAAGTTATTCAAGATAATAAACTGTAATAAAACTCACAATAAGCTATAATAAATATCAGAAATGAATATATTAGAATTTGTTAATATTAAAAAACAGCAAAAATCGACGTTTTTAGCTTTTATTTTTCGTTATTTTCAATCGTTTTTTAATCATTTTTAATCATTTTTAATCATTTTTAATCATTTTTAATCTTTTTTACGTTTTATTTAGTAGTTTATGCACTGTTATTTTTATTATATTTTTCTATTTAGCTAATAGTTTTTAATTTTTTATTATATTT
>CAYOHQ010000289.1:0-4585 GCA_964403805.1 uncultured Thioalkalispiraceae bacterium
GATAGAGACAGCAATAATTTCCGGAAGTTCATAGGGGTGGAGCTTAATTATTGCCTGTTTTAACTCCTCAAACTTATCAGATCGTGATTTTATCAGCAATAACAGCTCTTGATCACGTTGTAATTGACCCTGCCACTTATATATAGACGTGATATTTGGCAAAATGTTCACACACGCAGCCAATTTATTTTGCACTAAAACCTTGGAAATCGTGTTTGCGACCTCATTATTTGGGCAGGTACAGTAAATGACATGATAGTTCATGCTGAATAACATATCATATAACCATATTATATCAGCGTCCAAAGATGCGATAAATGGAATTTAAATCAGGTAATAGTGACTAATATGCGATTTTTTCGAGTTTTATTGTTAATCTTTTTGCTTGTTCCAATTTTGGAGATTTACCTGTTAATCGAGGTAGGCAGCCAGGTTGGGGCATTTTATACCGTTATTCTGGTTGTTGGCACAGCCGTATTGGGCGCAGCCTTGATTCGTTCACAAGGTTTACAGACTATCGAAAAAATCAAGACCAGTAGTCAACGAGGCGAATTGCCTGCGGTGCCCATGATTGAAGGGCTTTTGTTACTCATTGCAGGGGCGTTATTATTAACGCCGGGTTTTTTTACTGATACGCTTGGTTTTTTGGTTGTTATTCCTTTTATAAGGCAGGAAATCGCTAAAAATATCATTAGAGCAGGATTGTTTCGAGCAATGGGACGATCCGGTGGAACTTCAACGGCACCGAATAGTCAATTTCATTCTGGCTCAAATTCTCAAAAACATTCGACACTCGAAGGTGATTATAAAGTCGAAGATGACACTTGATTGCTGGCTTTTAAAGTTACTTATACCAGACACCAGGAATTCTTCTGCTGGATCCATTTTTTGCAATTGATGTTTGTTAAGTACTACTTCTATTAAAGTCTGATAACTTTTAAAACTACTACCTGATAATAACCTTTATTAATAAATACAAATCAAATTATTCATATTCTTCATATCTGAGTCAGAAATATTTAAAAATCGATTAAGCTTTTTATCTTTTGTTCGTTAAAGAGGGTATTAAAACAAGAATTGAGGCAACCAAGTGGAGCAAACCTTACTATTAGTTGATGACGAAGAAAATATTCTATCAGCCCTAACGCGCTTACTACGACGTGATGGATACAACATTTTACGGGGTAATAGTGGCAAGGCAGGACTGGAAATATTAAAAGAAAACAAAGTGGGGGTTATTGTTTCCGATCAGAGAATGCCGGAAATGACAGGCGCTGAGTTTTTAGGGCATGTAAAAGATCTATACCCTGATACCGTACGCATAGCATTAAGTGGTTATACCGATCTCAATTCAGTCACTGATGCGATCAACGACGGCGCAATATTTAAATTTTTAACCAAACCTTGGGATGATGAGTTATTACGCAAGAATGTTCGAGAAGCTTTTGCGCTCTATGAATTAAAATATGAAAATCAGCGGTTAACAGAAGAATTACATATTGCAAATGCCAAACTGGAACATCAAGTTGAACAAAAAACACAAGATGCATCATTTAATTTAACGGCATTACACATAGCTCAAGATATATTGGAGTATTTACCTGTTGCCGTAATCGGTGTCTCAAATGATGGTATGGTCGTGGTTGCAAATCAAATTGCACTTCAATGGCTAGGTAATATACCTCTATTAGGTCAACAAATTCAAACAGGCTTACCTGATGAACTGGTTGAAATTTACGAGAAAGCAATTTTAAACTGTGAACCAACAGAAAAACATACCGTACAATTACAGGCTGACTATAAGGTTAACGCACAGTGTGTGCCACTGGGGCATCAGAAAAAAAATAATGGCTGGATCCTTACTATGAATTTAATTCAGGATTAACCATGAACGTATCAAATCATTCAGAATCAGAAGATTGTAAATCAACGAAAAATGATTCTGAATTAACGGAACTATCTGTTCGTATAAATAAGGCCTTCCGTAAGGTTGAAAAAAATACAGAACTGGATATTTTTCGTGACATACTATTGGAATATTATCTGGAACGTTCAAAATGAATATCATGAGTGAAGCACAGCAAGCTCAGATGATAAATCATTTACCCGTGTTGTCACAGGTTGTACTCCAGGCAATCGCTGTTATCGACAGCGAAGACCCCAATCAGGCTGAAGTAACAGCAATTCTGGCAAACGATCCGGGGCTGGTAACTCAATTATTAGGGCTTGCTAATTCACCATTTTATGGTTTATCAGGTAAAGTTTTATCGATAGAAAAAGCCTGCATCATGCTGGGATTGCATACCATTCGCAGCACCTTATTGGCTGTTAGTGCAATGAATACTTTTCCTGCAGACGGCGGCAAAGTATATGATTGGGAGTTTCTTTGGCATCATTCCCTTACTGTAGCTGGTATTTCGAAATTTTTGGCTACGCAGTTACGAAAAGATGAAGGTAGTGCTTTTACAGCAGGCTTATTACACGACATCGGAAAAATGGTTTTTGATGAGTGTTGCGCAGACAAACTACCCGAAGTCATTAATTTTCAAAAAGAACAGGATTGCTACGAGTTTGATGCAGAACTGGCAATATTGGGCATCAATCATATGACACTAGGTGCTAAATTAGCACTACATTGGAAGTTACCCAAGGTGGTTATTACAGCCATTGCTGAGCACCATAATACCACGCAACAAGTTGAGCATACCGAACTTGCAGAACTAGTGAATTTAGCTGATTTACTATGTCATGGTTTGCAAATAGAAAAGCAGGAAAATATCTTAATCCCACCGTTAATTGAAAATAGTCTACAAAAATTGGGTATTAACTGGAATCAAATTAAAAATTGGTTACCTGAGATTCAACCCCTGATTCAATAATTTTTTATACTGCAGTTACTGTATTTATGGCATTACAAGTATCCATAATAAAACCATGTATTATTAATCAGGAAATGCATCCAATAAACCTCAAGACAAAACTAATAGTGCCGAAAATAATGAGATATCTCTAAATTAATAGAGTTAATTGTGAGGTAGATAAATAGTTTACTCTGAGGCGTATTAAGTGACACACAATCATCAAATACCGATCAATGAAACGAATTACACCGAGTCATTGCAAGAACGGCTGTTATCCATCATTGAAAATTCGACAGATATTATTGGTATTACCGATCCAGAGGGTAATGTTAAGTATCTTAATCGAGTTGGTCGTGCATTTACAGGAGTAAAAAAATCGAGTGATATAACGGGCTTACGCATAATGAACTTTCATCAGGGTTGGGCTTTATCCCAACTACTAACAGAAGGCATTCCTTATGCAATTCGAGATGGTTCCTGGGTCGAAGAATCGGAAATGTGCAATCACGCTGGAGAAATAGTTCCAGTTTCTCAATTGATTTTGGCGCATAAAAATGAAAATGGCGCTCTTCTCGACCTGTCTTTTGTTATGCGTAATATTCAAGAATCAAAAGAAAATGAAGAAGAAGTTCTTGAAAGTCATCGTAAATTAAAACAGGCCTACCAACAATTAGAAGATGCTCAATCACAGCTTTTACAGTCTGAAAAAATGGCCTCTATCGGACAGTTAGCTGCTGGTGTTGCTCATGAAATAAATAATCCAATCGGTTATGTTGGTTCAAACCTAACGACACTGGAAAATTACGTTAACGATCTCATTGAAATAGTGCAGTTGTACGAGAAAGCTGACTCGATTTTAGAAAAGTACGACATATATAAATCGATAAGTGAAACTAAAGTAAAAAAAGATCTTGAATACCTAAAGGAAGATTCGATAAGTTTGTTACACGAATCGTATGAAGGAATTAGCCGCGTAAAAAAAATCGTACAAGATTTAAAAGATTTTTCACATGTCGATGAAGCTGAATGGCTATGGGTTGATATTCACAAGGGACTGGACAGCACTTTAAATATAGTCTCGAATGAAATTAAATATAAAGCCGAGGTCATTAAGGAATATGGAAACATCCCTGAAGTTGAATGTATTGCATCTCAGTTAAACCAGATTTTTATGAACCTATTAGTGAATGCGGGTCACGCAATTAAGGAACATGGCACGATAATAATTCGTACTGGCCAGCAAGATGAGTCGATTTGGATCGAAATTGAAGACTCTGGAAAAGGCATGGATGAGGAAATACAAAAACACATTTTTGAACCGTTTTACACGACTAAACCTGTTGGACAAGGTACAGGATTGGGGCTATCACTATCTTACAGTATTATTCAAAAACATCATGGTGATCTCACTGTGCGCAGCACACCTGGTAAAGGAACCTGTTTCAAAATGATATTACCAGTCGCACAACCAGAGTCATCTTCTGGTGGGGCAGGTTAATGTTGATAATTTCAAAAATTTGGCGCGAAATTAAAAAAATAAATTCAAGAATCGGAGTTAAACTAGCACTATTATTTACCGTTGTCGGTCTTGTGTCGTCAATATCTGTTGGTACAATATTTTACTTTGGTGCTATTAATTTTGCAATAAATAATAAACAGCAAGAACTAAAGAAACTGCTTAATAAAAGCAGTACTATTGTTGTAAAGGATATACAAAAAGCAAT
>CAYOHQ010000290.1:0-4554 GCA_964403805.1 uncultured Thioalkalispiraceae bacterium
CATTTGCACGCCCCCCACAGAAATTTCGGGGGTACGGCGTAATAAGTTAAATAAACTTATTCGAAATAATCGAGCAAATCGTTCATTGATCATTTCCAGAGTTGGCATACGTCCACGAACAATTCGATCCTGGCTGGCAAAATCAAATTGGCGGGCTACCCCATCTAACTGATCTACTTCTTCTGTACTGACATCACCACTATCAACACCATGAAGTAATGCATCAATTTCATCTTGCGATAATAAATCGTTCACAGACATATCATTACCTATTGCATTATGAACCCGGTAAAATATATTGCTTCAATTGGAGGGATTTCATGAAAATCTTCTCCATTTTTTTTCTTTAACGCCTCATTTTCTTTATCAATTATTTTCTTCAGTATCTCCATTATGTCCTTTCGTAATTTTTCCTTACCCTCAAGAGTTCGAACAACATCATATTTTTGTGCACTGAGTAAGAGTAAAACATTATTTCTAAGTACCGGCATTTCAGCTTCTATAACATCAAGAGATCCAGATTCCCGAGCCAATAGCTGTATCTGAACTGACAGAAAATTGGCTTTTCCATCACTTTCAAAATTAATTACAAAATCCGGTTTTAATTCAAAATAGATCGCAGGTTTATTTTCTATAGCGTCATGTTCAGCTTCAATCGATTCTGAGTGCTCATCTTTTGAGGCGCTAGTGTCAGATTTGCCCGATAGTAAAAAGACAGTTGTTCCAACTGCTGCAGCAACGATTACAACTGCAACCACAACAACTATAATTAATGTTTTTACGCTTATACCCGGTTTAGTAGATGCTAACTCAACGTCTTTTTCTTCAGCCACAATAATACTCCTCCTAATGTACGACTAAATGTGCAAAACACATGCCATTGGAGTTCTAACAAATAAATTTCAAAATTATCAGTTAGTTAAGAATACTTTAAATAAGTCTGCCAAAAAATTGACCGTATCAGATAGATAGTGTGGTTAGTTTTAGTGAATCGTTGTATTTATTCAGAGAATTTAAAAAAAGTTTTACGATAATGTTTCAGTTCTTCAATTGAATCTACAATATCTGCCATGGCAAGATGAGTACCCTGCTTTTTTATTCCTCGACAAACATCAGGTGACCATCGCTTTGCGAGTTCTTTAATAGTACTGACATCGAGATTTCGATAATGAAAATAACGTTCCAATTTAGGCATTAATCTCGCCATAAAACGTCGATCCTGGCAAATACTATTACCACACATGGGAGAAACACCCTCAGCGACATAATCTTCCAGAAAATGAATAGTTGCATTTTCAGCATCACTCACTGTACTGGTACTTTTCAATACTCGTTCAGTCAAACCGGATTTCCCATGCTGTTTGGTATTCCAATCGTCCATGGCATTCATAACCGATTCTTCCTGATGAATCGCATAAACGGGCCCTTCACTTAATATATTTAAATTACTATCAGTTACAATAGTTGCAATTTCAATTATGACGTCATTAACTGTATCCAGGCCAGTCATTTCAAGATCGATCCAGATGAGGTTATTAGGGTCTTTTGTCATAATTAGTTTTAACCTTTAGTTATAATTATTGATTAATTACGCTTTTTAACTGCATCATAATCAAACTAAATTTGTATAATCATGATATATTTAATTATAAACGTTTTTAGAAATGTAGATAGTCATTAATAAATTAACGATAATCAGTTTTTAAGCTGTTATTGATAAATCGGAGTGTTACGCGCAATATGCATATAATAACCATAATATTTTTAGTGGCTTTATTTTGTTCGCTTTTTGTCCAACTTTGGCTAATCAAACGAAATATCGCTCACATACAAGTGAACCGCAGCAAAGTACCTGATGCATTTAGCGATAAAATTGAACTCGATGAACATCAAAAAGCAGCAGATTATACCACTACAAAATTGCGGTTCAGTGTTATTGAACTAATTTTCAGTAGTATGATGCTTTTATTATGGACCATTGCAGGTGGTCTACAATTGCTAAACGAAAATATCCT
Organism: uncultured Thioalkalispiraceae bacterium; assembly: GCA_964403805.1. Taxonomy (GTDB): domain Bacteria; phylum Pseudomonadota; class Gammaproteobacteria; order UBA6429; family Thiohalophilaceae; genus CAYQUC01. The sequence continues at coordinate 2,016 of CAYOHQ010000290.1, forward strand.
GCAATACGGCCTTCAGTCACCGTGGAATGGCGTTGTGGTATTTCTGGCATTTTTTCTTATCATGGGAATTATCGATATTCCTTTTGGTTTATACCGAACTTTCAAAATTGAACAGCAGTTTGGTTTTAATAAATCAACACTATCAATATATTGTATTGACATGATCAAACAAACAATAGTTATGCTCGCAATTGCAACACCGCTACTGGCATTAGTTCTGTGGTTAATGCAGACCGCAGGTCCATTCTGGTGGCTTTATGTCTGGCTTGTATGGATGTCATTTAGTCTATTAATGATGTGGGCATACCCTGCTTTCATCGCCCCCCTTTTCAACAAATTTAAAGAACTTGACGATTCAGAGCTAAAATCAACAATAGATCACCTTTTAGTCAAATGTGGTTTTTCAAGTAATGGTATTTTTGTTATGGATGGCTCCAGACGCTCAAGTCATGGCAATGCGTATTTTACCGGTATGGGAAATAATAAACGAATTGTCTTTTTTGACACTTTATTAGAATCTCTCACTGCAAAAGAGATTGAAGCTGTTTTAGCTCATGAACTTGGGCATTTTAAACATAAACACATTGTGAAACAGATATTTGTCATGGCAGCTCTAAGTTTATTCGGGCTGGCACTACTAGGATGGCTTATGGAACTCACACCATTTTACACAGCACTTGGTGTTGATACCCCGTCTACTCACATGGCTTTAATTTTATTCTTACTTGTTTCACCAGTTTTCAGTATTTACTTGCAACCAATTTTGGCATACTTTAGTAGAAAACATGAGTTTGAAGCTGATAACTATGCTTCGTTACAAAGTGATGCAACTATACTAATTCAGGCATTGGTAAAATTATACAAAGAAAATGCGAACACCTTAACGCCTGACCCACTGTATTCAGCTTTTCACGATTCGCATCCACCAGCATCAGTTCGAATTGCAAATTTAACATTAAAGTCAGCAGGATAGTACATCATGAAATTTAAAATTATTTTTTTATTTGCTTTAATCTCTATTACGAATATTGTTCAGGCAGTAGATTTAAAAAATGGAAAAACGGTCCATGATAAAAATTGCACATCATGCCATATTGCCAAATATGGAAAAGATGGCTCAGGTGTTTACACAAAGAAAAACAGGCTTGTAAAAAATTACTCTATGTTAGTTCAGCGAGTTAAAGCCTGTGATATAAACACAAATTCAGGATTACACGATGATGAGGTAACAAATGTTATTGAATATCTTAATAGTTCATATTATAAATTTAAATCAAAGTAGATATGCTGACTTTAACTAATAGCAACTGTGAAGAATCACCCGAACTATTAAGTGATTCTAAAATTCACTCTTTTTTATCCGAAATAAAAAATTGGAAACACGATAAAGTCAATAATATTATTTTTAAGGAGTTCCAGTTTAAAAATTACTACCATACAATCGCATTTGTAAATGCAGTCGCATGGCTAATACATCAAGAAAACCACCATCCCGATATAAACCTGTCATATAACAAATGTAATATTTCATTTAGCACTCACTCCGTTAAAGGTTTATCAATAAATGACTTTATTTGTGCAGCAAAAATAGATCATCTTTTGCCAATTATCTAAATTTGTCATTTTGCAAAATTCTAAAACTAGCTCACAAGGGAATAATGGATTAGTAATATCAAAACATGGAGCTGAATTGGTAATTGAAGACGCCACTGGTAATCATACCAGATGCATACCACGAAAAAAGTTACCAGCGATTGTTTGTGGTGATAAAGTCACATGGGAAAAAATTTCAAATAAACAAGGTATTGTAACAGCATTAAAAGATAGAACAACATTATTATCCAGACCAAACAATAGTGGCTTAGTAAAACCTATTGCTGCAAACATTACACAAATGTTAATAGTATGTGCAATAAAACCAGAATATGATTTTTCACTAATTGATAACTATTTAGTTGCTGCTGAATTATTAAAAATTACGCCAATATTAATATTTAATAAAATTGATCTTCTAAATAACAACGAACTAAATAACATTAAAGATCAATTTAATTTATACGACAAATTAAACTATCAACTGTATTTTACAAGCAAATTAAATGCTAATAGTATAGTTGATTTTACAGGCATTCTTACTACACAGACGAGTATTTTTGTAGGTCAGTCCGGAGTAGGAAAATCATCACTCATTAATGTTTTACTGCCTGATTTAAATTTAAAAACCAGAGCATTAAACGATTCTATAAATCTTGGGAAACATACTACGAGTGCGACAACACTCTATCACCTACCTTCTTCTGGTTCGATTATTGATTCACCAGGAGTTCGCGAGTTTAAACTTTGGGAGATAGATCAAATTGAAGCCGCTTGGTCATTTCCGGAATTCAGAAATTTAACCGAAAAATGTAAATTTCGAAATTGTGCCCATCTTAATGAGCCAGGCTGTGCCATTAAAAATGCATTGGATAATTATGATATTAACCCAATGCGCTATCAAAGTTACAAAAAATTAATTACTAACGAAAATTAGTGCTTTATT
>CAYOHQ010000291.1:0-4547 GCA_964403805.1 uncultured Thioalkalispiraceae bacterium
TATATCCTTATATATAGTAAGGTTTTATTTCAAGTATTGCGAAATTATGCCGTTAGAATAAGCACATTGATGAATATTATATGATTTGTAAATTGATGTATAAAATATTTTTATAATAAGATAAAGAGAGTCAAAATGAAAAATGAGAATGTTTTTACAGTTGATGTGGAAGATTATTATCAAGTTGAAGCTTTCTCAAATATTGTCGCTCAAGAGTCATGGGGTACTTATGAATGCCGTGTTGAAAGAAATACAGATAAAGTTCTTAAATTATTAGATGAATCCAAAGTTAAATCTACTTTTTTTGTGCTCGGATACGTCGCAAAAAAATATCCAAATTTAGTAGAAAGAATTCATAAGGAAGGTCATGAAATAGCATCTCATGGTATGACTCATCGATTGGTTTACAATCAACAGCCTGAAGTATTTAAAAAAGAAACGATTGATTCAAAAAAATTACTTGAAGATATTATACAGTCTCCGATTTATGGTTATAGAGCTGCCACTTATTCTATAACTAATAAATCACTATGGGCATTAGATATTTTATGTGATGCAGGTTATATATATGATTCTTCAATTTTTCCACTTCAACATGATCGATATGGAATACCTGGGAGTCCGATTGATCCTTATTTAATTAAGTCACCTCAAGAGCAAGAAATAATTGAGTTTCCAATTTCTATATTAGAAAAATTTTCTACACGATTACCATTTTCTGGCGGTGGTTATTTTCGGTTATTCCCATATTGGTTAAGTAAATGGGGTTTGAAATCAATTAATAAAGTTAATCGAAATTTTGTGTTTTATATTCACCCATGGGAAGTCGATCCAGAACAACCTAAAATGAAAAATATTAGTAAAACAACCAAATTTCGACATTATGTGAATTTAGATAAAACTGAAAATAAATTAACAAAGTTACTTAATGATTTTGAATTTAAAACTATGTTTGAAGTATTGAAAATGATTTATCCTGAAAAATTTATAAAATAAAAAAACAATAACTATGTTCTATTTTAAATTTTCATTTCAAGCCAATAAATTTTTAAGTATGTATTTATGCGATTAATCATTGCTCTATATTTTACAACTCTCTTTATTGCACCCCAATTATGGTTAGAGCCCTTTATTGGCTTAAGGACAGATTACATTTTTTTTCCTGTCTGGATGATCTATGCTGCTACCAGGCCTCGATTAGAATTAACTGCTCAAGACAAATTTTTACTATTATTTTATATATGGCTCATTGCATCAATATTTGTAAATGGTTTCAGTTCAAATGGCAATGCTACATCAGTAATGGTGGGCTATACACGATTTCTAATTATTTACTTTCTAGTCAGAAAAACCGTTGTTAGTAAAGATGATCTTGAAGTAGTTGCAAAATTAATTATATTTTTTGTTGGCTTGTTGGTTATTGAAGGAATTCAACATAAATTAAGCTCTGATGGATTAGGGTGGGCTGGGCAAACCCTTGCATGGGTTGATAAATCAGTTATCGAAGCTGGAGGTTCTGGGCGGACCCGTTGGGTTAATATTTTTGATGGTCCTGGAGTGTTTTGTGTTGTGTATACATTAATGTTGCCTTTCACTTTGAGGTATTTGGATAAAGAATATCCATTTAAAACTAAAATAGGCGCAGCACTAATTATTGCACCATTGTTATTGGCAACTTATTACTCCGGTTCTAGAGGGGGGCTTTTAGCGGCTGTTGCAGTAATTGGTTTATATATCGCAATTAGAAATAAAATTTCATTCTCTAAAATAATTACTACTGGTATGCTCGCTTCAGTATTATTTATGTTTGCACCATCTCATCTTACGAGTGTTCGTGATGAGAATAAATCAGCTCAACATCGTGTTGATATGTGGTTTGAGGGTGTAGAAATGTTACAACAAAACCCGGTCTTTGGAATAGGCAGGGGTAATTTTAAACGTTATACAAGTCGATTGATTGCACATAATTCAGCGATAGAAATTATGGGTGAACTTGGTTTGGTTGGTTTCTTTTTTTGGTCTGGAATAATTTATATGGCATTTAAACATATATTTGTTGTAGCCAAATCAACTGATGACGCAAAATTGCTCTCTCTAAACCAAGCCCTGGGGCTTGCTCTGGTTGGAATGATGGTAAGTTCCATGTTTGTCACACTAGAGTACGAGACATTTTATTTTCTGTTTGCATTGCCCGCAGCATTAGCAAGTAGTGTCGATAAAAATATTACATTTACACTTCAAGATGCTAAGTACTTATTAATTTTAATAGTCTCCTGGATCGTTGTCCTAAAAATATTCATCATGATATATTAAAAAAATTTTTGTATTAGATTAATTTTGGCTTCTACAGTCTGCCGTCAACATCTGAGGGATTAAGAAGGTATTTAATATCATAAACAACATGATCTTTCTTACCTAATTGGTGAATTTTCTTTGCTCCCATGTCTGAGAATTGTGAATGAGCAACAGCAACAATAATGCAGTCGTAATAATTATCAGTAGGAGAATCAATTAATTTTAATTTATATTCATGAAAAGCTTCATCTTTGTCTACCCAGGGATCATATATATCAATATTCGCTCCATATTCTTTAAGTTCATCTGATATATCAACAACACGGGTGTTTCGTAAGTCCGGACAATTTTCTTTAAATGCGAGTCCTAAAATAAGAATTTTTGAATCACTAATGTGAATGCGTTTTTTAAGCATTAGTTTAATGGCTTCACTAACAACATATTCACCCATATGATCATTTAAACGTCTGCTGGCTTGAATGATTTCAGGGTTATAGCCGAGCTCTTGAGCTTTGTGAGTAAGATAATATGGATCAACACCAATACAGTGTCCACCAACCAATCCAGGACGAAATGGGAGAAAATTCCATTTTGTGCCTGAGGCTTTTAAAACTTCTTCAGTATCAATCCCTAAACGACTAAATATCATTGCAAACTCATTGATTAAAGCAATGTTGACATCACGTTGTACGTTTTCAATAACTTTTGAGGCTTCAGCAACCTTGATAGAACTAGCCTTATGGGTTCCTGCTGTAATGATAGAAGCATAGAGATCATCAACATAAGTAGCTATTTCTGGTGTTGAACCGGCAGTTACTTTTAGAATCGTGGTAACACGATGTTCTTTGTCACCGGGGTTAATTCTTTCAGGGCTATAGCCGGCATAAAAATCTTTATTAAAAACCAGACCAGATTTTTCTTCAACTACTGGAATGCATACTTCTTCAGTTGCACCAGGATACACGGTTGATTCATAAATTAAGATATCACCCTTTGATATAACGCCACCTAATAATTCACTAGCCCCTACTAATGGTGACAAATCCGGGTTTTTGTTTTTATCAATTGGGGTAGGGACAGTCACGATGAAAACATTACAGTCTTTAAGTTTAGCGCTGTCTGCAGTATAGGTTAGATGAACTGCCTCTTTAAGCTCATCTTCAGATGCTTCAAGGGTACTATCCTTCCCTGAAGCCAATTCATCAACTCTAGGTTTATTTATATCAAAGCCGACAACTTTAATCTTTTTACCAAATTCTACTGCAAGTGGTAACCCAACATAACCTAAACCAATAATGGCTAGTTTAGTGTCTTTTAAATTCATATTTATAATACCTACGTGTTTTTATTATTAGTTATAATCGACAAATTTAAGAGTAAGTTAATAGTGAATTGCAATAAATGAAATGATTTTGGTAAATAAATGGTGATTTATTCAATACCCTATTTTTATTACGCTTATATTAATGCCAATACAAACAGTTATGTTAGCATAATCTGAAAAATAGGATTTGAGCGTTAAATTTCTTTTGCTAACTTCCCGGCAATTCCTATATAACTTGCTGGTGTTAGTTCTTTTAATTGTTTCTTAGCAGCCGCTGGAATATCCAATGAATCAACAAACGCCTTCATCTGTTTTGCATCCAGTCGTTGTCCACGAGTGAGATCCTTTAATTTCTCATATGGGTTTTCAATTCCATAACGGCGCATCACTGTTTGAATTGGTTCAGCTAACACTTCCCAGTTGTTATCCAAATCTTCTAATAATTTGGCTTCATTTACTTCAAGTTTGCTGATGCCGCGTTTAGTCGATTGATATGCAATTAAACAATGCCCCAGACCAACACCCAAGTTACGCATCACAGTTGAATCGGATAAATCCCGTTGCATACGGCTTTTTGTTAATTTGTTGGCAAGGTGATTAAAAATGGCATTGGCAATGCCTAAATTACCTTCGGAATTTTCAAAATCAATGGGATTCACTTTATGTGGCATGGTGGATGATCCTACTTCACCTTTTACGGTTTTTTGTTTGAAGTAAGCCATCGAGATGTAGGTCCAGACATCCACATTAAAATCATTCAAGATATTATTGTATTGCGACAAGGTATTAAAAAATTCCGCAATATAATCGTGTGGTTCAATTTGTGTGGTGTACGGGTTCCAGCTTAAGCCCAGGCTTGTTACAAAGTTTTCACAAATTTCTACCCAGTTTAAATCAGGGTAGGCAGATAGGTGTGCATTGTAGTTTC
>CAYOHQ010000292.1:0-4459 GCA_964403805.1 uncultured Thioalkalispiraceae bacterium
TTTGTCAAAGTAAGATCCTGTTACATTTTATTAAATTATAAATTTGGTCGGGACGCAAGGATTTGAACCTTCGACCCCTACACCCCCAGTGTAGTGCGCTACCCGACTGCGCTACGCCCCGATGGCTTGCTATTTTAAGCTATTTTAAAATTAAGGGAAGGCTGTTTTTGATTATTTATTAAGAAATTTCGGAATTCAGGATATCCAGAACGTGTTCTAAATCTTCACGTAATTCACGTATAATCTTTTTATTATCATCAGTGGGCTTATTTTCATCCGTATCTGACAATCTGAGACGTGCACCACCAATAGTATAGCCTTGTTCGTATAACAAACTTCGGATTTGTCGAATCATAACAACGTCCTGACGTTGATAATATCGTCGATTACCACGGCGTTTTACCGGTTTGAGTTGCGGAAACTCCTGTTCCCAATAACGCAATACATGGGGCTTTACATCACACAGATCGCTAACTTCGCCAATGGTAAAGTAGCGTTTGCCGGGGATTGGCGGTAGTTCATTGTTGTGGGTTGGCTCGAGCATAGGCCTCTACACGTGCTTTTAATTTTTGACCGGGGCGAAACGTTACTACTCGACGAGCCGTAATCGGAATTTCCTGACCCGTTTTCGGGTTGCGTCCAGGTCGTTGTTTTTTATCACGTAAGTCAAAATTACCAAAACCAGATAATTTAACTTGCGCACCTCGTTCTAATGCTGAACGAACTTCCTCAAAGAAAAATTCCACGAGTTCTTTCGCTTCTCTTTTATTTAAGCCCAGTTCTTCAAACAGTTTTTCAGCCATTACAGCTTTCGTCAGCGCCATATTTTATTCTCTTTATTCTTTAGGTTGCTATCCCTACTGCTTTTTACTTCTTATCGAAGTATTGCTCCAAATTCATGTTCAAGGTGCTCTAGCACCTGTTTTACAATAACTTCGACATCACTATCAGTAAGAGTGCGCGAAAGATCCTGTAAGGTCAAGCCCAAAGCAAGACTTTTTCGTCCAGAATCAATACCTTCGGCAGTATACACGTCAAATAACTCGACATTTGTTAAGTAAGTTACTTGATTATTTTTGATACTGTGCATTATCAATGCTGCCGGTACATCCTCATTAACAACGATGGCAATGTCACGGCGAACTGATGGAAATTTAGACAAAACTTCAAATTTCGGTATTTTGCCGTCCTTTAACGCCCAAAAATCCAACTCAAATAAAAAAACATTCTTGCTTAAGCCTAATTTTTTGTGCAAAGCCGGGTGAATTGCACCAACCCAGCCACAATGTTTATCATTACGCTTGATCTCAGCCGTTTGTCCGGGATGTAAAGCCGGATGAGCAGCAGATTCAAAGCTAAATTCCTGCACGATACCGGCACGCTGTAACAAGCGCTCAACATCACCTTTTACATCATAAAAATCAGTTTCACGGGTTTTTTGCGCCCATTGCTCATCAAATCTAGGCCCTGCCACAATTCCGGCAAAGGTTTCTAATTGTTGTAATTCAGTATCTTGCATTACAAACTTAAGACCATACTCGAACAATTTTAGACGAGATTGCTGACGATGCAAGTTATATTGCACAGCTTGTACTAGTCCGGTCCAAAGTGTGGTGCGCATTACTGCCATATCTTCCGATATCGGGTTAGCAAGTCTGATTGAATCGAGTTCCGGTTCCAGTAATGTCTGCACTTTATCATCAACAAAACTGTAGGTAATCGCCTCTGAGTAACCTAAAGCCACAAAATCAGCTTTATAGTCTTGTAAGCCGATGCTGGATTCCAGTGTCGTAGGCAATGACAGACTGCCTTTGAGCTCACGAGCAGGTAATCGTTCATAACCATAAATTCTGCCTAATTCTTCTAGTAAATCTTCTTCATAGTTAATATCAAACCGAAATGCAGGCGGTGTTATTAACCAGGATTCGTTATCACTATCGTTAACATCCATTTCAAGCCGAACCATAATTTCCTTCATTTGTGCTAATTCCATATCCAAACCCATGACACGTTTGAATCGAGCTGGACGAAATTGGATTGTTGGCTGTTTTTTAAGGTATTTAACTGAACTGACTTCAATAATATTACCTGCTTCGCCACCCGCAATTTCGAGCAATAACTCGGTTGCACGTTCGATGGCCTGATTTTGCAGGTCGGATGCCACACCACGTTCAAACCGGTGTGAAGAATCGGTATGCAGACCATGACTCCGGGCTCTACCCGCTATCAATTTCGGTTCAAAATAAGCACTTTCGAGAAATATGTTTTTAGTATTATCCGTTACTGCACTATCGCTTCCCCCCATAATACCGGCAAGGGCTAACGGTGTTTGCGTATCGGCGATAACTAGATCGTTAGTACTTAATTTAATTTCCTGGCCATCGAGTAATGTCAGCTTTTCGTTATCTGTTGCATATCGCACAATTATTTCAGAGTTTAATTTATCCAAGTCAAAAGCGTGCATGGGTTGACCCAATTCAAGCAACACATAATTGGTGACATCAACAACCGGGCTAATACTGCGTAGACCACTACGACGTAGTTTTTCGATCATCCATAATGGTGTCGTTGCGTTTACATTAACGTTTTTAATAATTAAGCCTGAATAATGCGGACAAGCCTGCTCGGCTTTAATGGTAACTTTTAAAGTGTCTTTATGTTGTGCTGTTATTTTTTTTGTTTTAATTTTTGTAACATTTAAACTATTAAGCACACCAACTTCACGCGCAATGCCCTGCACGCTTAAACAATCGCCTCGGTTTGGGGTTAGATCTACATCAAATGCCATGTCATCGAGTTTTAAATAATCGCGAATTGAGTCACCCACCGGTGCATCGTCCGGTAAAATCATTAAGCCATCAGCTTCTTCTGCCAATCCTATTTCAGTTTCAGAACACAGCATGCCGTGTGATGCGACACCACGTAACTTGCCTTTTTTAATTTTTAAGCCACCTGGTAATTTCGCACCAATCAATGCTGCTGGAACTTTAACGCCATTGGCAACATTCGCGGCACCACATACTATTGTTAATGGTTCCGCTTCACCAATATTAACACTACAAACCCGTAATTTATCGGCATCAGGATGTTTAGTAACATCAAGCACCTGAGCCACAACAACCTTTGAGAAATCACCCGCCACTTTTTCAATGGCATCCACTTCCAGACCTGCCATTGTTAGCTGATGCGATAAAACATCTGTTGTTATTTCGGGATTAACCCATTCGCGTAACCATTGTTCACTAAATTTCATTTTAATTCCTGAATTTAAATATATTGTTTAACGAAACTGACTTAAAAAACGTAAATCATTTTCAAAAAACAAACGCAGATCATTAACGCCATACCGAATCATTGATAACCGCTCTACCCCCATACCAAAGGCAAAACCGGTATATTTTTCTGTATCAATGTCCACATGCTTAAACACATTGGGATGTACCATGCCGCAACCAAGCACTTCAATCCAGCCGGTATGACTACACACCCGGCAACCATCACCGCCACACATGACACACTGAATGTCGACTTCAGCCGAGGGTTCGGTAAATGGAAAATAGGAGGGTCGAAACCGCACCGCTAAATTTTCCTGCTCAAAAAAATTCTGCAGAAAATTAATAATAATGCCTTTTAAATCAGCAAAGGTAACCGAGTCATCCACCATTAGTCCTTCAACCTGATGGAACATGGGTGTGTGCGTTAAATCAGAATCACAACGATAAACCCGACCCGGTGCAATTAACCGAATGGGTGGTTGTTGTTTTTCCAATGCCCGAATTTGCACAGGTGAAGTATGAGTGCGTAACAATAATTTATTATCAAAATAAAACGTATCGTGCATTGCCCGTGCCGGGTGTGTTTCGGGAATATTCAAGGCTTCAAAATTATGAAAATCATCTTCAATTTCAGGCCCTTGTTCAACACTAAACCCCATTGAAGTAAATAAATCCTGGATTCGATTCATGGTAATCGTTACTGGATGGAAACCACCTGCAGTATCTCGACGACCGGGTAATGTCACATCGAGCTTTTCATCTGCCAATTGCGCATTTAACGATTCATTTTGAAGCAGATCTTTTCGTTCTGAAATAGTGCTTTGCACTGCCTGCTTTGCTTTGTTAATTGCCTGACCAGCAGCAGGACGCTCTTCAGCAGACAATTTGCCTAATAACTTCATTCGTTCTGTAATAAGACCTTTTTTACCGAGGTACTTAACACGAACGTCATCCAATGAAGCAAGATCAGCACTGCTTGTTATATCGGCTTGTGCGTTTTTTATTAATTTTTCCAGTTCTTGTTGCACTTTTTAAACTCAACTTAAGTTATTTAATTTGTAACTATTCAGCATATTTTAAATATAAGAAGTATAAACAAATTATTTTTAAAATCCGTCGGCTTCGGAATCGGGATAGCCCAATCAAGACTCGCTATTCGCCATCCATGGCCGCTCGACTGCTTC
>CAYOHQ010000293.1:0-4450 GCA_964403805.1 uncultured Thioalkalispiraceae bacterium
GTATTTTTTTTGCAGCATCGGGATAATCACTGTAACTCACGGTTGCAATAATCTGATTACTGGCACCAGCTGAAAATAATAATTCGGTAGCGTGGGGTGCCAGGCTGATAATGCGTTTTAGCGGTTTGTTAAAAACAAATTTATTACCTAAATCATCTTTTACTGTAATTTCAGCATGTAATGGGCTTGATAGTAATAGTATTGGCAATATTAAATAGAAATACAGTTTCATTTTATTAAGATATCATATTTAGTAGCGCGATTCATAAGTTTAACCATGAAAAATAACTTAAAATGACTTAAACTTTAACGCTATTATTTTACCAATTTTGTTGACGATAAAATTCATGACTGAACCAATACAAAACATTCCGACCAATATTATTTCCGGTTTTTTGGGTGTTGGTAAAACCACGGCTATTTTAAGTCTGTTTGAAAATAAACCTGCAAATGAAAAATGGGCTGTATTAGTTAATGAGTTTGGTAAAATCGGTATCGATGGCTATATTTATCAATCTAATGGTATTACGGTAAAACAAATTCCGGGCGGTTGTATTTGCTGCGCGCAGGGCTTACCAATGTTAATGGCGGTCAATCGCTTGTTACGCGAAACCATGCCCGATAGGTTAATAATTGAATCCAGCGGTATAGGACATCCAGCAGGTGTTTTAAAAACCTTAACAGCAGACAATTTTAAAACTGTATTAACCATAAAAGCAGGAATTTGTGTGGTTGATGCGCGTCATTTATCACACCCTGCGTATCAGAGAAATGATTTATTTAAAGAACAGTTGCAAATAGCGGATATACTGGTTGCCAATAAAATTGATTTAGCTAATGATGACGATCTAAAGGCCTTTGATAAATTGGCTAATTCGTTTTCTCCAACTAAAGAATTAGTAGAAACTACCAGTAATGGTTTATTAGATACACTCTGGCTTGATTACCCACATACTGCACGTTATCAAAATGAATCGTTTGCTATTACACCTGAAAAACAACCAGTACCACAATCTGAGCATTGGCAAACACACACGTTTAGTTTTTCTAAGGATACACTATTTGATATTCAAGCATTAAAAATCTGCTTGTTGAAAATTAAATTAGCAAGAATAAAAGGATTAATCCAGACAAAAGATGTCTGTTATTTAGTGAACTGTGTAAATGGGCAAGTTGACTTTAAACCTTTTGATGATCCAACTAGTAATTATCTGGAAGTGATTAATGAGACAATAAATGTTAGTGAGCTAGATCAAGCAATAAGTCTTTGTATCATTTAAAATATTTTGTCTTTACATTATTCTTAAATTTTAACCAAATTTGAAGCAAAGGAGAACACCTTTGGCGGTAGTTATCGGCCACGACCTTTTCCCATACTGGTAAATCAGGATGTAACCGATAGGGTATTGGTTCTGGTTTTGTTCCTGAAAAATTAAACACTGATATACTGGATGAAATAATCCAAATCTATCATTAGGATGCTTTTAACTACGCAAATCGTTGCGCTCGCGAAGAAGGTATTTTTATTGGGATATCATCCGGTGCATCACTTTCAGCTGTGCAAAGTAAATTAAATGATATTCCTGCCGGTAGCCAGGTACTAACCTTTTGTTTTGATAGTGGTAAGCGTTATCTTTCGGTTGATGGGCTGTTTGATTAAACTTGACCAGGATAATGTTTTATCGTGACATTGATCACTAATTGAGAATCTATAACTACGAGTAATTTTGATTGAGGTTCTATTGATTACTGCAGAGAATATAACCGGCAGGATTCCGATAAATTTATAGAACTTGATGGTAATGTAAATTTAGTAACATTTTACAATTTATGGATTAATCCTTCTTGAACATTGAATTTATCTGCCTGATAGATTTTTTATTCCCAATATACTGTAAATTAATTAACCATTTTAAATATTAATGATCTAGATCAATTAAGTTATTCGTATTTTTTTGTATTGTTATATTAGTTTATAAGAATAATTTTTAATGAACTGATTTTACATTATTTTCAAGAAAATACAGGAGTTAAATAAAATGACAATTAAGAATATTCTAGTTACGTTTATGTCGTTGTTGTTATTGATGATATCAACACAAGCAAATGCAACACCAGCATTTTCAAGATCAACATCTTTAACCTGTTCTGCATGTCACTCGGCTTTTCCATCTTTGAACTCATTTGGGCGCAGTTATAAAACCCATGGTTATCGTTTAAATGATGCAAGTAAAAACATAAAAAAAACGGATTTCACTAAAGATATAAGTAAATTTCCGATAGCAGCTGCACTAATATCTCGACCCTATGTCAAAGACTCTCCGGGGAATACTGAAATTCGAGCTATTCACGAGTTGGAAATTTTTGCTGGTGGTATTTTATATAAAAATCTGTCTGGATTTTTTGAAATAGAGTCAGAAGGGGAAGATGGGTTTGGTAATGTATTAGGACTGGCTGCTATGAATTACGATTTTAATGATGCTTTGCATATTCAAGTTGCTAATGCACAAACTTTTTTTGCAGATCCCTATGACACACTTTCGTCTGGTCGTCGATTAACTGTAGCACATTATAATGTGTTGAATAATACTTATGGTAACGCAGATAATAGTGAAAAATTACGCCATTCACGACAACAGGTTTCACTATTTGGTCGTATTGCAAATGATAAACTTTTTTATAATGTCGGCATCGGTGGTTTAACTGAAGACAAGGTCGCTAATAAATCAACCGCCATATTTGGCCGTTTAGCTTATGATATTGCGCCTGATAAAATGATTGGCGTTTTTGGTGTTAGTGGCACCTGTGACACAGATATGTCATCAACGTTTGCAAATTGTAATAGCTCGACTACCAATCTCGATTTTACCCGTTATGGAGTTGATGTTCAGTTTGATTTTAGTAGCTTTCGTTTAACCGGTGTTTACATGTCAGCTGAGGATGATGTAGTGAGTAGTACTAATTCGGTCAGTAACAACGATTATTATGTACAAGGGGCTTATTTTACACGTCTTGACAATAATCAATTTGTACCCTTGTTTCGTTACCAGTCCTCTGAAAGTAACGATGGCAAGGATACTACCAATCGTTATGTTGTTGGTGTAACGTATTATGTTTACGAGAATTTTAAAACATCAATTGAATATGCTAAAGACACATCGGCACCAACCGGTACGACTAAATCATCCAATACTACGGTACAATTAATGGCAGCCTTTTAATGTATTACCACGTTGGATAAAATTAAAGTCCTGCTGCTCAGTAGGACTTTATTCAAAAACTTGACCTCATAAACGCTTTATTGTCATAATGTAACACCTAACTCTATTTTGAAGTAACTATGTATGTGCATAGTGTAATATAGCGCAGGTACGCTTGGATGCAGTATAAAATGTTAATACTATTTTATATAACAAGATTTTAGTGGTAATGATTTTAAAACCAGCATTTCGACAACAACCTGAGAATCGTATCCTTCGACTTGCTTTAGTCGTCGTTATGTTGTTTGCTGTATGGCATATAGCCATGCATGATATTGATTTATCTGATGATCTCAATGGTTCTGTGCAATGTGTATATTGTAATTTAAACCATATCCCCATTACCGATTTACCGATATTATCCTGGAATGTACCATTAATTTTATTAACGCTGGTACTCATTGTTTCTTCAATTCAACACGTTACAAAATTTTATTTTTACACCTCGGGTGCACGCGCACCACCACTATCCTGATCTCAATCTAACTTCATTTTCATAGTTAACACCTCAGACAGTAGATTAATTTCTATGCTGTGATGGGCGTGTTGTTATTAATAATACAAGGAGATCACTATGTTTTTTACACGATACTCTGTTCTCGTGATGAGCATTATCAGTGCGATAGGGCTATTTAGTTTATCTACCACACAGGCAGCTGAGAATAAGATCGGGAATAAAACCGGAAATATAAAATTGATACAACTACAAATGTTGGACTTACAACATTCAATACAAGCTCAACAATTAAAACATCAATCACAAATTGATGCATTGCAAAAGCGTCTTGATGAATCAATTATCGCTTCAAACCAAACATCAATGGCAAGTCAGGGTAGCAGTTCGTTGTTACAAATTGGTCTTTCGGGTACATTTGCGGCAGGTAGTTCCTCGGTCGACACTACCGAGCTGTCGAATTTGCAGGTAGGTGGGCACGATCCAAAAAATATCGGCTTTACTGTTCAAAACGTTGAGCTGTCTATCGGTAGTACGGTTGATCCTTATCTTGATGCTCAAACCAATATTGTTTTACAAATAAATTCAGCAGGTGAAACAGTGGTGGAACTGGAGGAAGCTTATTTTACAACGCGCAACTTGCCCTGGGGATTGCAAATTAAAGGCGGCCAGTATTTTACTGAGTTTGGTCGACAAAATAAGCAACATCCGCATACCTGGGGCTTTGTGGATCAAG
>CAYOHQ010000294.1:0-4424 GCA_964403805.1 uncultured Thioalkalispiraceae bacterium
ACTATTCTGAACGAATATGGGAAAGTACTATCGGAGTTTGACCAATCAAGCTATGGTATACCCCTTTCTAAACTGCCCTATGAAAAAGTTCAGATTAAAAATGCAATTCAATTACTATTGCTGGAATTAGGTTCAGAAGATTCTAAACTTCAGGAAGGACTAGTCACAGGCTATGCAATATTGGCACAATTTATACCTGATGAAAAAATAGCAATATTGTTGAAGGCAAATTCTATATTTAACAATGATTCTATTGATAAAACATCATATCAAATAGCAGAACAGGCGAGTCAAATAATTAATACAATAAAACTCGATATGGAAGACTTAATGAACGAAATTAAATTATATATTACTAAAAACCATTCGGGTACGAACATACCACAGCAATAATTAATTAATATCCTGAAGTAAGTTTTCAACTTCAGTGAACTTCAAGCTTAAAACGCGTATAGTGTCGCGCTTACCTTTAACTCTAATATGTTGTTCTCTGCCTTTCCAGTTCTCGGAAGGTAAATATTTGTAAGCCGTTTCACTTAAAACAACATCGGTATCGAGCATCTTACTGGCATTCTCTAAACGAAATGCAATATTAACAGCATCTCCTAACGCGGTATTATCCTGGCCGATACCAACGGATGCAACGCCACTATTGATACCTACCCCAATTCGAATTTTTTCACTAATTTCTGAAAATGACTGATTTAGCTTATTGGTTATTATATTAATCAACCAGGCCGATCGTAGTGCCGGTATAATTGCTGGTTTGTCTTCTGTTTCAGACTCCCAGCGAGCAAAGACACAATCACCAATAAATTTATCTACCGTACCACCATTAGTAAAAATAGCATTGCTAACATTATGAAACCATTTGTTCATCATGCGCGTTAAGGTTTTAATATCAACTTGTTCCGAGATTGATGTAAAACCGCGGATATCGGCAACTAAAATAGTATTGTGTTTTATTTCAGGGCTGTCAACGACGATGGTTTCCTGCATTGAAAGTGAATCCGATTTTTTATTAGCATCATCGTCTGCATCTTCAAAGGTAAATATTAGATGACCAACCGTCACCCGATCACCATTTTTTAGCAGGGTGGGCATAGCAACCCGCTTTTTATTAATATAACTGCCATTAGAACTGCCGCTATCAATTAGATAATAATCGCCCGCCCCAATTAACCGAATCATTGCATGATTTCTGGATACCATCAGATCTTTAAGAACAATGTCACTGTTCTTATCCCGACCTATAGTTAAAACAGTACTACACTCAACTTGTTTTTCATCGTCGCCATTATTGTATTTTAAATATGCTGCCATGAAGACTACTTAGTTATGAGTTAATACCCGGTTATTTTACTTGCACGTAAAAATTCATCCAGCGGGCACTAACGCAGATGAAATCATTTTATATAAAAAAATCAATGAATTATGTTAAGGTGTATCGACACTTTTTGATCAATCATTAACCCCATTTTAAAATAGCAATTCATTTAAAAACCGCATTATTACCCTACAAATGTAAAGTAATAGTATACAATAGTCGATTGTTTAAATGCTATTCAACTAACTTAAAGCATAGGTGTTATTGTCATTATTGACAGGCCGAAACAGGCTAACCCCTTCAGCAGCCTTATAACCATCAGAAATTGCTGAAATATCTCGCGTATCCGGTATGACAGCTGAGCTATCGAAGTCATTGGTCATACCAAAATGCTGTTTGACATAATTATCAATGGCTTTTTCAACGATGGGATCAGCTACAAAATTAACGATTGTTTTAGCAATGCGGAATAACCATGCTTGAGCAAAGACATTGCCTCGCCGGGTTTTTTCAGACTTCTTCATGTCTGACAACGATTTCACAAAATGGCGACGCTCACGTGCTAACAAACGCTGTAATACCGTAAATGTGTAGCTCGCCAGCTCAGGTCGAGAACCAATCCCAATAAAATAAAACTCAGATTGTGTATTTTTTGTACGAGAGACATAGGCACGGCAGAAAAACGCTTGTCCGATTAAATCCGATAATGCAATCAACCAATAAGGTGGCTCAATAAACGAGGATTTAACCGTTAATACTTCAACTGCATGCCCGGATTTTACCTGTTCATGGTTGATGCCATGCAAGTCCATTAAACGTTGTGCCTGCCGTAGCGCTGCAGCCGCTTCATTAGGATTATTCGATTCCGATAAACGCAAACACTTGAAAATTTTATCTATTATTTTTCTATTTTTCATTTGTTATCCTTTAATTTAGTAATTAAGGCTCCTTCCTTATAAACTGGTTTACATATCACTTATAACGTATTGCTATATATAGCATTTTTCTGATCAAAACCCAACGTTATTTATCCAAAATCAGCTCCATATCCCATAAATGTCACTTTTCTACCCAAAAAGCTATATTCCTTGTAAAGCTTGGTATTTATACTCTTAGTCAGGAATTAAACTATACAAGTAGTAACACATGAAGATTAAAGCAAAATGACTGCTCAAGCTTACCGCATTGATGATGACTCTATTCGCTCAAAAGCGAACAATGTTGTTTCTGCCCCAACACTCGACGCCGCAAAACGTAAAACACTGATAGCTGAAATTAAGCACTCGATGCAGCAAAAAGATGCTGTATTAGTCGCCCATTATTACACTAGTAGCGACATGCAAATGTTGGCTGAAGAAACCGGTGGCTATGTTTCTGATTCACTCGATATGGCTCGATTCGGGAATAATCACTCAGCTTCAACCATTATTGTCGCCGGTGTGCGATTTATGGGAGAAACTGCAAAAATTTTGAACCCGGAAAAAACCGTTTTAATGCCCAATCTCGAAGCCGAATGTTCACTCGACTTAAGTTGCCCGATTGATGAATTTTCAAAATTTTGTGATGCCCATCCCGAGCGCACCGTTGTGGTTTACGCCAATACCAGCGCTGAAGTAAAAGCACGTGCAGATTGGGTAGTTACTTCCAGTATTGCAGTCAAAGTCATTAAACATCTTCATGAGCGTGGTGAAAAAATCATTTGGGCGCCGGACCGCTATCTTGGTGATTATATTCAACGTCAAACCGGAGCTGACATGTTGCTCTGGCAAGGCAGCTGTATTGTTCATGATGAGTTCAAAGCTGATGGCATAACCCGGCTACGTCAAAAATATCCCGATGCAGCCGTTTTAGTGCACCCGGAATCTCCTAGAGAAGTGATATTACATGCAGATGTGGTTGGTTCTACAACAGCCTTAATTAATGCTGCCAGTACCATGAAAAATGAAACCTTTATCGTCGCTACCGATAACGGCATTTTCTACAAAATGAAACAACTAGCCAGCGACAAACGTTTTATCGAAGCACCGACTAATGGTATTGGTGCAACTTGCAATAGTTGCGCACATTGTCCCTGGATGGCAATGAATGGCCTCGAAGATTTAGCCACAACAATTAAAACTGGTACTAATGAAATTACAGTTAATGAAGAAATCCGAATAAAAGCACTGCGATCGGTACAACGAATGATAGATTTTAGTTTGGCTTGATTTACTGTATTTTAAGTATCCCCTCTCAAAGCCAAAATTGTTCAGAATAATATTCTATAGTTAGACTCAGTACTAATTATAAATATTGTCTACTCTATAACCACAAGTTAAAATAACAGTATATGTAACGGTTCAATCGATATTAAGATTCATGCCTATCGTCAATGGGCAATTAAATTAATGTGACACAGTTCATATTATTAAAGATGAAGCTTCTGTAACAATTATTAATTAATTATATTAGACGCTATTAAATAATGAGTTTATCAAGTAAGAAAATCATTCTCTCAGCCTTGTTTGCAATAACAATGATGTTACTTACTTTCCAATTTTCGAATTTGATCGCAACACTCCCGGATTTTGTTGTTTCTTTTCTACAATACTTACCGTATATCCTGACTCTGATAATTGCTGTCAATAGCTACTTTCATAAACAATCCAGAGAGCTCAACATTGCATTCAGTATATTAATTAGTTACTGGTTATTGCGAAATCTGATTTGGCCAACCGATACGAATGATGCCACAGCTACAATACTGTATGTTCTTATTGGGCCATTGCTGGCGCTAAATTTTATTCTAGTAATCTCCCGGCCGGAAAGAGGAATTTATAATAAAAATGGCGTTCATCTACTATTATTATTTTTATTCGAATTAATGTTATTAATCTGGTTTGTTAATATCACTCCTGAGCTACTACTTAAATATTTTTATTATCCTTATTTTGTATCTGAAATATTTGATGCAACACCACTGTATCAATCAAGCATTATAATTAATGTGATCGTATTTCTAATATTGCTCACAAATGCCATCATTAAACAAAAAGTGATGATGACAGGTTATCTTGGCGCTTTCATATCAATCGTTTTTGCACAACACTTTATTAAT